>NZ_JBFAAD010000003.1:0-54907 GCF_040639555.1 Streptomyces sp. NPDC023838 | reverse complement strand
GGGAAGGATGCGGGCTTCGGCTTCACTGCGGTCCTGACGGGATTTGAACCCGCGGCCTCCACCTTGACAGGGTGGCGAGCACTCCAAACTGCTCCACAGGACCAGGTTTCGCGGCCGTTCTTGCTCGGCTGCGAGACAGACTGTACAGCAGGTCAGAGGGTCCGGTCGAACTCACTCACAGCGATACGGACGTGACGGCCGCCATCACGGCGCCGCCGCGTCGATCGCCTTCACGATCCGCTTGTCGGAGACCGGGAACGCCGTGCCCAGCGCGTGCGCGAAGTAGCTGACCCGCAGCTCCTCGATCATCCAGCGGATGTCCAGGACCTCGCGCGGCACCGGCCGCCCCTGCGGCATCTGCTCAAGCAGCCACGCGTACTCGTCCTGCATCTCGTGGACCTTCTCCATGCGCGTGGTGTCGCGCTGCACGGACGTCGGCATCTGCTGCAGGCGCCGGTCCACCGCCACCAGATAGCGCATCAGGTCCGGCAGTCGGCGCAGCCCCGTCGCGGTGACGAACCCGGCCGGCATCAGGGCCGCCAGCTGCTCCCGTACGTCCTGCAGGTTGTTGATCAGGACCAGGCTGTTCGTGGCCTTCAGACGGCGCTCACAGGCCTGCCAGGCGGCCAGGATCTGCTGGACCTGGCCGACCGTCCGTACGGTCGCGTCGACGAGGTCGGCGCGCACCTTGTCGTACAGCTTGCGGAACGACTCCTCGTCCCAGGCCGGGCCCCCGTGGTCCGCGATCAGCTTGTCGGCGGCGGCCATGGCGCAGTCGTCGAAGAGCGCCTGGACCGAGCCGTGCGGATTGCGGGACAGGGCGAGCTTCTGCTGGTTGGTCAGCTTGTCCGAGGCGAACTTCGCCGGGTTCACCGGGATGTTCAGGAGGATCAGCTTCCGGGTGCCGCGCCACATCGCCTGCTGCTGCTCGGCCTCGGTGTCGAAGAGCCGTACGGAGACGGTGTCGCCGGAGTCGACCAGCGCCGGATACGCCTTCACCGGCTGGCCCGCGCGCTTGGTCTCGAAGACCTTCGTCAGGGTGCCGATCGTCCAGTCGGTGAGGCCCGTGCGCTCGATGGAGACGCCGCCGGAGGGCGCGGCCGCCGCGGCGGCCTTGGAGAGCGCCTGGCGGGCCTTGGGGCGCAGCTGGAGCTTGAGCGCCTCCAGGTCCTTGTCCTCGGCCAGCTTGCGGCGCCGCTCGTCGACGATCCGGTACGTGATCTTCAAGTGGTCCGGTACGCGCGTCAGGTCGAAGTCGTCCGCCGTGACCGGGACCCCGACCATCCGCTGGAGCTCGCGCGCCAGCGTCACCGGCAGCGGCTCCTGCAACGGCACCGCGCGCTCCAGGAACTTCGACGCGAAGTTCGGCGCGGGCACGTAGTGGCGGCGGATCGGCTTGGGGAGGGAGCGGATGAGCTCCGTGACCACTTCCTCGCGCAGGCCCGGGATCTGCCAGTCGAAGCCCTCGTCGGTGACCTGGTTGAGGACCTGGAGCGGGATGTGGACGGTGACGCCGTCCGCGTCCGCGCCCGGCTCGAACTGGTAGGTGACCTTGAACTTCAGCCGGCCCTGGCGCCAGTTGTCCGGGTAGTCGTCCTTGGTGACGGCGAGCGCCGACTCCCGGATGAGCATCTCCCGCTCGAAGTCCAGGAACTCGGGCTCCTCGTGGCGCTTGTGCTTCCACCAGGAGTCGAAGTGGGCGCCGGAGACGACGTGTTCGGGCACCCGCTGGTCGTAGAAGTCGAAGAGCGTCTCGTCGTCGACCAGGATGTCGCGGCGCCGCGCCCGGTGCTCCAGCTCCTCGACCTCGGTCAGCAGCTTGCGGTTGTCGGCGAAGAACTTGTGGTGGGTGCGCCAGTCGCCCTCGACCAGCGCGTTGCGGATGAACAGCTCGCGCGAGGCCTCCGCGTCGATGCGGCCGTAGTTCACCTTGCGGTTGGCGACGATCGGTACGCCGTACAGCGTGACCCTCTCGTACGCCATCACCGCGGCCTGGTCCTTCTCCCAGTGCGGCTCGCTGTAGGTGCGCTTGACCAGGTGCTGGGCGAGCGGCTCGATCCACTCGGGCTCGACCTTCGCGTTGACCCGCGCCCAGAGGCGGGAGGTCTCCACGAGCTCGGCCGACATCACGACCTTGGGCTGTTTCTTGAAGAGCGCGGAGCCCGGGAAGATCGCGAACTTGGCGCTGCGGGCGCCCAGGTACTCGTTCTTGTCGGTGTCCTTCAGCCCGATGTGGGAGAGCAGACCGGCGAGCAGGGAGGTGTGGATCGACTGCTCGGGCGCGGTCGTACCCGCCGAGGGCTCCTCGATGTGGATGCCCATGGTCTTGGCGACCGTCCGCAGCTGGGAGTAGATGTCCTGCCACTCCCGGATGCGCAGGAAGTTCAGGTACTCCTGCTTGCACATCCGGCGGAAGCTGGAGGAGCCGCGCTCCTTCTGCTGCTCGCGCACGTACCGCCACAGGTTGAGGTAGGCGAGGAAGTCGCTGGTCTCGTCCTTGAAGCGGGCGTGCTGCTGGTCGGCCTGCGCCTGCTTGTCGGACGGCCGCTCGCGCGGGTCCTGGATGGAGAGCGCGGCCGCGATGACCATGACCTCGCGGACACAGCCGTTCTTGTCGGCCTCCAGCACCATCCGGGCCAGGCGCGGGTCGACCGGCAGCTGCGCGAGCTTGCGGCCCATCGGGGTGAGCCGCTTGCGGGGGTCCTTCTCCGCCGGGTCCAGCGCGTGCAGCTCCTGGAGGAGCTGGACGCCGTCGCGGATGTTGCGGTGGTCCGGCGGGTCGATGAAGGGGAACTTCTCGATGTCGCCGAGCCCGGCGGCGGTCATCTGGAGGATGACGGAGGCCAGGTTGGTACGGAGGATCTCCGGGTCCGTGAACTCCGGCCGGGAGAGGAAGTCGTCCTCGGAGTAGAGCCGGATGCAGACGCCGTCGCTGGTACGGCCGCAGCGGCCCTTGCGCTGGTTGGCGCTGGCCTGCGAGACCGCCTCGATGGGGAGGCGCTGCACCTTGGTGCGGTGGCTGTAGCGGGAGATGCGGGCGGTGCCCGGGTCGATGACGTACTTGATGCCCGGGACGGTCAGGGAGGTCTCGGCGACGTTGGTCGCGAGAACGATCCTGCGGCCGGTGTGCTGCTGGAACACCCGGTGCTGCTCGGCATGCGAGAGGCGGGCGTACAGCGGCAGCACCTCGGTGAACCGGAGGTTCTTCTTGTTGAGCGCGTCCGCCGTGTCGCGGATCTCGCGCTCACCGGAGAGGAAGACCAGGATGTCGCCGGGGCCCTCGGACTGGAGCTCGTCGACGGCGTCGCAGATCGCGGTGATCTGGTCCCGGTCGGCGTCCGCTGCGTCTTCGTCGGCCTCCTCCAGGAGCGGGCGATAGCGCACCTCGACCGGATACGTACGCCCGCTGACCTCGACGATCGGGGCGTCCCCGAAGTGGCGCGAGAAGCGCTCGGGGTCGATGGTCGCCGAGGTGATCACGACCTTGAGGTCGGGGCGCCTGGGCAGCAGCTGGGCCAGATAGCCCAGCAGGAAGTCGATGTTGAGGGACCGCTCGTGGGCCTCGTCGATGATGATCGTGTCGTACGCGCGCAGCTCGCGGTCCGTCTGGATCTCCGCGAGCAGGATGCCGTCCGTCATCAGCTTGACGAAGGTCGCGTCCTGGTCGACCTGGTCGGTGAACCGGACCTTCCAGCCGACGGCCTCGCCGAGCGGGGTCTTCAGCTCGTCCGCGATCCGGTCCGCGACCGTACGGGCCGCGATCCGGCGGGGCTGGGTGTGCCCGATCATGCCGCGCACGCCCCGGCCCAGCTCCATACAGATCTTGGGGATCTGGGTGGTCTTGCCGGAGCCGGTCTCACCCGCGACGATCACGACCTGGTGGTCCCGTATCGCCTCCAGGATCGTGTCCTTCTTCTGGCTGACCGGGAGCTGTTCCGGGTACGTGATCTCGGGCATGCGGGAGGCCCGCCGGGCGACGCGCTCGGCGGACTTCGCGGCCTCGGCGGCGATCTCGTCGAGCACGGCCTGCCGGGCCTCGGGCTTCTTGATACGGCGGGCGCCTTCCAGACGGCGGCCGAGCCGATGGGCGTCACGCAGCGAGATCTCGGCCAGCAGGGTCTGGAGATCGGCAAAGGAAGTAGACATACCTGATTCAGGATCTCACCCGCCGCGCGGCAGTGGCGAACGCATTTCGGAAGGGGCCCGTCGCGCCCGTACCATTTCGGGCGTGCCCCGCACCCACGCCCAGCGCCGCCGCCTCGCGGCCGTGCTGCTGATGGTGCTCGGGGCGGTGACGGTGCTGCTCTGCGGGCCGTCACCGGCGGCGGCCGCCCCGGACCGGGCGCCGCGTGCCCAGGTCTCGGCCCCCGTCGACGGCTCGCCCGGCTGCAAGCAGGGCGGCGGGCAGGACAAGGGCGCCGACCCCGCCGCGCCGGCGCGGGCCCGTATCGCGTACGACCAGGCCCCGGCCCTGGGGGAGCGGACCGTCCCGGCCGCGCTCACCGCGCAGGCCGCCGAGCACCGCACCCCACCGGTGCGCGGCCCGACCCGCGCGGCGCCCACACCCGTCGAACTCTCCGTACTGAGGGTCTAGACGGCCGGTCATCTACGACCGGCCGTCCCTTTCCCTTTTCCCGCCGCATCTCTGCCGCGGTACGTACACGGAGACCCGTATGTCCAAGTCCCAGGGCACCCCTGCGCCCAAGTCCAAGAAGCCGTTCCTGATCGGGGCGGCCGTCGTCGCGGCCGTGGCCGTCCTCGGGGTCGCCTCCTACCAGGCGACCTCGTCCGGCTCCGGCAAGGAGAGCGGCTCCGTCGCCTCCTCCGACGCCGTCGAGCCGCCCGCGGGCACCTTCCCCGAGCTGGAGAAGCTGGCCCGGCGGGACGGCAGGGACCCGCTGGCCCGGGGCCGCGCGGACGCGCCCGTCGTGATGATCGAGTACGCCGACTTCAAGTGCTCGTACTGCGGCAAGTTCGCCCGCGACACCGAACCCGCGCTGGTGAAGAAGTACGTCGACGCGGGCACCCTGCGCATCGAATGGCGCAACATGCCGATCTTCGGCGCCGAGTCGGAGGCGGCGGCGCGCGCGGCCTGGGCGGCCGGGCAGCAGGGCCGGTTCTGGCAGTTCCACACGGCGGCCTACGCCCACGGCTCCAAGGAGAAGGGCTTCGGCAAGGACCGGCTGCGCGAGCTGGCCGGGCAGGCGGGCGTGGCCGACCTCGACCGTTTCGTCCGGGACGCGGACGGCGACGCGGCGAAGGCGGCCGTGAAGAAGGACCAGGAGGAGGCGTACGGGCTCGGGGCCAGCTCGACGCCGTCGTTCGTGATCAACGGGCGCCCGCTGGCCGGCGCCCAGCCGCTGGACACGTTCGCGCAGGCCATCGACGAGGCGGCGACGTACAAGGCCGCGCAGCACGCCGGCCCCGAGGGGACCGGAAAGTGACTCCGGACATCGGCTATCTGGCCGCGTTCCTGGGCGGTCTGCTCGCGCTGCTCAGCCCGTGCAGCGCCCTGCTGCTCCCGGCCTTCTTCGCGTACTCGATCGACTCCACCACCCGCCTGCTGGCCCGCACCGGCATCTTCTACGCGGGCCTGGCCACCACGCTGGTCCCGCTGGGCGCGGCGGGCTCGTACGCGGGCCGGCTCTTCTACGGCCACCGCGACCAGCTGGTCCTCTTCGGCGGCTGGCTGATCATCGCGCTCGGCGCCGCCCAGATCCTCGGCATGGGCTTCGCCAGCCGCCGTATGACCGAGCTGTCCGGCCGCATCCGCCCCACCACGGCAGCCTCCGTCTACGCGCTGGGTGCGGTCTACGGCCTGGCGGGCTTCTGCGCCGGGCCCATCCTGGGCAGCGTCCTGACAGTGGCGGCGGTCAGCGGCAGCCCGGTCTACGGCGGCCTGCTCCTCGCGGTGTACGCGCTGGGCATGGCGGCCCCGCTGTTCCTGCTCGCGCTGCTGTGGGAGCGCTTCGGGCTCGGCCGCCGCCGCTGGCTGCGCGGCCGGGCGGTGCGGCTGGGCCGCTTCGAGCTGCACACCACCTCGCTGCTCTCGGGCCTGTTCTTCATCGCCCTGGGCGGCCTGTTCCTGGCGTACGACGGCGCCACGGCCCTGCCGGGGCTGCTCGACGTCGACGACTCGTACGCGGCCGAGCAGTGGGCCCGCTCGGTCGGCGACGCCGTCCCGGACTGGGCGCTGCTGGTGGCCGTGGTGGCGGTGGCCGGGCTGGTCCTGGGCGTACGCGGATGGCGCGGCCGGGAGCGCGAGGCGGAGTGAGGAACGAGGAAGGGCCCCGTCCAGTGGACGGGGCCCTTCGGCTGTGGCTGGGGCCGGGGTCGAACCGGCGACCTATCGCTTTTCAGGCGATCGCTCGTACCAACTGAGCTACCCAGCCACGAAGTTCCTCGCGGAACCTCAGCGGTCCTGACGGGATTTGAACCCGCGGCCTCCACCTTGACAGGGTGGCGAGCACTCCAAACTGCTCCACAGGACCAAGCAATGTGCGAGCACTAGTCTCGCACACGGTAAAGCGTGCCCCCAACGGGATTCGAACCCGTGCTACCGCCTTGAAAGGGCGGCGTCCTGGGCCACTAGACGATGAGGGCTAAGGGCCCACCTGGGCGCTTCGCAGCGCGTCGGGGACGTGAGAAGCATATGGGATGGGAGGAGCTATCGCCAAAACGGTTTCCCGGGGGCAGGTCGGGGGGCCCGGCCGGTGACCGACGGGGGGCTCACTCGCGGGGCGGGCCGGGGCGGGCCCGCGCCCCATGCGTGACAATGGCCGCGTGCTGGAGATGACGCGCGAGGAGTTCGAGGAACTGGTCGCCGAGGCGCTGGACCGCATCCCGCCGGAGCTGACGCGGCTGATGGACAACGTCGCCGTGTTCGTCGAGGACGAGCCCGCCGCCGACGCCCCCGAGCTGCTCGGGCTCTACGAAGGGACTCCGCTCACCGACCGCGGCGAGTGGTACGCGGGCGTGCTCCCCGACCGGATCACCATCTACCGGGGCCCGACCCTGCGGATGTGCGAGTCGCGGGACGACGTGGTCGCCGAGACCGAGGTGACCGTCGTCCACGAGATCGCCCACCACTTCGGCATCGACGACGAGCGGCTGCACGCCCTGGGTTACGGGTGAGCGCGCCCGATCGCCCGGAGGCGATCGACCCGGACGTCGACCTCCACGTTCCCGCCCAGCGCGCCGAGACCGCGGGCGCGGAGAAGTGGGGGGTGCTGGCGGCGATCTCGGCGGGCGGGGCGGCCGGGGCGAGTGCCCGGTACGGGCTCGCGCTCGCCTGGCCCACGCCCACCGGCGGCTTCCCCTGGGCGACCCTGCTGATCAACGTCCTGGGCTGCGCCCTGATCGGCGTCCTGATGCCGCTGATCAGCGATGGCGGCCGGCAGGCGCACCACCTGGTGCGGCCGTTCCTCGGGGTCGGCGTGCTCGGCGGCTTCACCACCTTCTCGACGTACGCCGTGGAGGTCTCGCGGCTGCTCGCCCGCCAGCAGGCCGGGCTCGCCATGGCCTACGCGGCCGCGACGCTCCTCGGGGCGCTCGGCGCGGTGTGGGCGACGGCGTCGGCGACCCGAGGGGTGCTGGCCGTGCGGGCCGCGCGGGCCGGGACGGAGCGCGGGGTGCGGACGCCGTGACGTGGCTGCTCGTGATCGTGGGCGCGGCCGTCGGCGCGCCGCTGCGGTATCTGACGGACCGCGCGGTGCAGGCCCGGCACGACTCGGTGTTCCCCTGGGGCACGTTCGTGGTCAACGCGGCCGGGAGCCTGCTGCTCGGCGCGCTCACCGGCGCCGCCGCCACCACGGACACGTACGCGCTGCTCGGCACCGGCCTGTGCGGCGCGCTCACCACGTACTCGACGTTCTCGTACGAGACGCTCCGACTGGCCGAGCGCGGCTGGAGGTTCCTCGCGGCGGCGAACGTGGCCGCCTCGGTGCTCGTCGGGCTCGGCGCGGTGTTCCTCGGAGCGGGGCTGACGGGCGGCACTCTCGCGTGACGGCGGGGGCGCATCGGCGCGAGAGGTGTGAACCGGCGGCGCTCCGGCGCGACGGGCGGCACTCCGGCGCCACCGGCGGCGCTCCGGCGTCGTAACGCGACCGGGTCCGCCCCTGCCTGATCGGGCGGGACCGGATTCGCCGTCACCGGACCACCCGTCGGAATCCCGTTCGTACCGGAGGGTCCTCGGGCGTGTCCCCGGCGGGGAAAAGGGAGTTGGGCACGGCGACCCTGCCCTGCCCGCGCTCCGGAGGCCGCCCGTGCGCCAGTTGTCCGCCCCCGTCCGTCGTTTGGCCGTGACCGCGCTGGTCGTCGCCGCGTCGGCGGGCTGCATGAGTGTGAGCGACGACGGCAAGGCTCCCAAGCCGTCGGTCTCCGTCGGGCAGAAGGGGGCGGTGGCCGAGCCGGACGGGGTCGCCGCGGTCTCCGGCGGGGCCGGCAAGGGGCGGCCCGGCAAGCACGGCGAGAAGGCGTCCCCCGGGGCCTCGGCGGCCCCGAGCCACAGCGGGTCGGCGGCGCCCGGCGCGGGCCCCGTCTCGCCCGGCGGCCGCCCCAGGCCGCAGAACCCGGCGCCCCCCGGCGGCGGCACCGCGGGCGGCCCCTCCGCGCCCCCGCAGCAGCCCCCCCAGCCGCCCGCCTCGTCGACCCCGCCCGCGCCCCCGACGAGCCAGCCGCCGCCGGACCCTCCGGTGACCCCGAAGCCGAGCGACTCGCCGTCCGCCTCTCCGGCCGCCGACACCCGCACCACGGCCCTCCGCGACCTCGGCGAGGGGCCCGCGAACAGGACCGAGCCGGCGGCATCTCCGCAGGTGGCACCGGTTTAGGAGGGGTGTCGTGAGCCCGGTGTGACGTGGATCGCAGGGGAGTGGTTTGCGCTCCTGTGGGGGGAGTGCGTATGGTGGTAGATCGTTTGATCCCATTGCCCGGCGCCGACACAGAAGAGCGCCGTGTGGCGCGTACTCTCCCTAGCCGTGGCTGACCGCATAGAGGCGGTCGAATTGCGAATCACGGAGTTGACGGGCGCGTGCCGAGACTCCGGAAGGTTTCGCATTTCGCATGTCCATTTCCAGCACTGATCACACCGTCATGCCCGAGAACGACGAGATTGTCGTCGTCGCCGAGGCTGTCGAGACCGTGAACACCCCGAAGACCGAGAACACCGAGAACGCCGCGAGCGCCGAGCTCAGCGACGTGGCCGCCGACGCGGTCGAGGGCGACGAGGCCGCTGAGGCCGCCGAGCCGACCGTCACCTTCGCGGACCTCGGTCTGCCCGAGGGCGTCGTGCGCAAGCTCGCCCAGAACGGTGTGACCACCCCCTTCCCGATCCAGGCCGCGACCATCCCGGACGCCCTGGCCGGCAAGGACATCCTCGGCCGTGGCCGCACCGGCTCCGGCAAGACCCTCTCGTTCGGTCTGCCGACCCTGGCGCAGCTCGCCGGCGGCCACACCGAGAAGAAGAAGCCCCGCGCGATCATCCTCACGCCGACGCGTGAGCTCGCGATGCAGGTCGCGGACGCCCTCCAGCCGTACGGTGACGTGCTCGGCCTGAAGATGAAGGTCGTCTGCGGCGGCACCTCGATGAGCAACCAGATCTACGCCCTGGAGCGCGGCGTCGACGTCCTCGTCGCCACCCCGGGCCGACTGCGCGACCTCATCAACCGCGGCGCCTGCTCGCTCGCCAACGTCCAGGTCGCCGTCCTCGACGAGGCCGACCAGATGTCCGACCTGGGCTTCCTGCCCGAGGTCACCGAGCTGCTCGACCAGATCCCCGGCGGCGGCCAGCGCATGCTCTTCTCCGCCACCATGGAGAACGAGATCAGCACGCTGGTCAAGCGCTACCTGTCCAACCCCGTCACGCACGAGGTCGACAGCGCGCAGGGCAACGTCTCGACCATGACCCACCACGTCCTCGTCGTGAAGCCGAAGGACAAGGCGCCGGTCACGGCCGCGATCGCCGCCCGCAAGGGCCGCACGATCATCTTCGTCCGCACCCAGCTGGGCGCCGACCGCATCGCCGAGCAGCTGTGCGACTCGGGCGTGAAGGCCGACGCGCTGCACGGCGGCATGACCCAGGGCGCGCGTACCCGAGTCCTGGAGGACTTCAAGAAGGGCTACGTCAACGCGCTCGTCGCCACCGACGTCGCCGCGCGCGGCATCCACGTCGACGGCATCGACCTGGTCCTCAACGTGGACCCGGCCGGCGACCACAAGGACTACCTGCACCGTTCGGGCCGTACCGCCCGAGCCGGCAAGTCCGGCGTCGTCGTGTCGCTGTCCCTGCCGCACCAGCGCCGCCAGATCTTCCGGCTGATGGAGGACGCGGGCGTCGACGCCTCGCGCCACATCATCCAGAGCGCCGGCGCCTTCGACCCCGAGGTCGCCGAGATCACCGGCGCCCGTTCGCTGACCGAGGTCCAGGCCGACTCCGCGAACAACGCCGCCAAGCAGGCCGAGCGTGAGGTCGCCGAGCTCACCAAGCAGCTGGAGCGTCTGACGCGCCGCGCCGCCGAGCTCCGCGAGGAGGCCGACCGCCTGGTCGCCCGCTCCGCCCGTGAGCGCGGCGAGGACCCGGAGGTGGCTGTCGCCGAGGTGGCCGAGGCCGCCGAGGCCGAGGTCGCCGCCGCCGTCGTGGCCGCCGAGCCGGTCGCGCAGGAGCGCCCGGCGTACGAGCGCCGTGACGACCGGGGCAACTTCCGTCGCGACGACCGTCGTGATGACAACCGTGGCGGTGGCTTCAACCGTGACCGCGGCGACCGTCCGTCGGGTGGCTTCAACCGCGACCGCAACGACCGTGGCTTCGAGCGTCGCGATGACAACCGTGGTGGCGGCTTCCGTCGCGACGACCGTCGTGATGACAACCGTGGCGGTGGCTTCAACCGTGACCGCGGCGACCGTCCGTCGGGTGGCTTCAACCGCGACCGTAACGACCGTGGCTTCGAGCGTCGCGATGACAACCGTGGTGGCGGCTTCCGTCGCGACGACCGTCGTGACGACAACCGTGGCGGTGGCTTCAACCGTGACCGCAGCGACCGTCCGTCGGGTGGCTTCAACCGCGACCGCAACGACCGTGGCTTCGAGCGCCGTGACGACAACCGTGGCGGCGGCTTCAACCGCGACCGCAACGAGCGTCCTTCCGGTGGCTTCCGCTCCGGTGGCGGCGACCGCCCGTTCAACCGTGACCGCAACGACCGCCCCGCGGGCGGCTTCCGCTCCGGCGGCACCGGCGACCGTCCCCACGCCCGTCGTGACGACCACCGCGGCGGCACCGGCACGAACACCGGCTCCTTCGGGCGCCGTGACGACAAGCCGCGCTGGAAGCGCAACGGCTGACGCTCAGTAGGCGAGTGAAGGGCCCGTACGGCACCCACCGGGTGCGGTACGGGCCCTTCCGTTTGCCCGCGCATATGCACCTCAAGGGTCGTCCAACTCCTGTTACTGTCACACCATTCGTATGGGGGATTCGGAGAGCCGGGGGGCTTTCCTGCGCATCGTTGCAGCGCGGCACACCGCGCGCCGTGCGCCCTCCCATGCCTGAAAGGCTTCGGGAGCATCAACTTGAGACGTCACACACTCGTCCGGAACGCGATCGCCGCCGTCACGGCGCTCGGCATCGCGGCCGCCGTCGCCCCGCTGAGCACGGCCCCGGCCTTCGCGGCGGACGCACCGGCGGAGCTCACCATCCCCGCCGAGCACACGCCCGACGACAACGCGACCGTGATCAACGGCGCGGGCGAGACCGGCTATCTGTCCGGCTGGACCCAGGCCGGGTTCAACTGGACCTCGTACGCGGACGGTTCCACCGCGCCGGTCGTCATGCCGCAGGGCATGACCACCGCCTGGGGCACCGGCACGGACACCCTCGTCCTCACCGGCAGGGACGACGTCGCGGTCGTCCAGCGGAACATGAAGGACGGCTCCGACCGCACCCTGCCGCTGCCCAAGGGCCAGCGGTTCGCCGGCACCTTCGGCGATGTCGTGGTCACCGAGGGCCCGCTCGGCATGAGCCTGCTGTCCTGGGAGGACGGCAGGGTCAAGGAGACCCCGGTCAGCGCGGGCGGCCAGGCCCACTCGCTCTACCAGGGCAACAAGGACGGCATGTTCGTCCAACAAGACCTCTCCGGCATGACGATGATCTGCTGGCTCGGCCGCGACGGGATCGCCCGCTCCACGCACCTCCAGGCGGAGCAGTTCGACAACGGCAAGATCGAGGTCGGCGGCGACCGCGCGGTCCAGTGGACCAAGGACGGCAAGGCCACGGTCTGGAAGACCTCGGACTTCTGGGCGTCCACGGACCAGCTGACGATTCCCGGGTACGACAGCTCCCAGCTGCTCGGCGCGGTCGGGGACAACGTCCTGGTGGCGCGCCGCGTCGCCACCGGCGGCCAGGAGCGGTACTCCAAGCTCGACTACCGCGTGGTCGCGGTGCCGCTCAAGGGCGGCCCCGAGCGCGTCGTCCTGGAGAAGGCGACCGCGATGGCCCGCTTCAAGGCCGACGGGACGATGCTGATCGGCGCGGTGGTCGACGGCCACCAGGGTGTGTACGCGGTGGGCTCCTCGCTGGACGTGACCAAGGTCCGCGAGTCGCCCTCCCTCCCCTCCGTTCCCCTGGCGCTCACCCTGGCGCAGGGCCGTCTGAACACGGTGGACCGGATCCCGGGCGCGGACGGCGTGTATCCGCGACTGCGCGGCATCGACCTGTCGGTGACGGGCCCGCTGACGGCCGGTCCGCGCACCGACCGGGGCAACGACGCCAAGGACTTCCCGGCGTCCCCGTCGGCCGGCACCCCGGACGTCCAGGCCACCGGTGACGGGCGCCTGGTGTACCGGCTCGCCGACGGCACCGTGAAGGTCCTCGACGAGGGCGCCCAGCTGCCCGCGCGCACGCTGGGCGTGAAGGCGGACGTCCTGCGGGTGTCGGGCCGCTACCTCGCCACCCGGCGCGGCGACGAGCGGGTCCAGGTCACCGACCTCGACACCGGCGCGGTCGTCCACACGGGCATCGGCGTCAGCGACTTCGCCCTGTCGGGCAGCACCCTGTGGATCGGCAACGACCCGAGCACGGCGCAGGCGGTCGACGTCCGTACGGGCAGGGCCACCGGCAAGCGGATCTCCGCCCCCTGCCTGATGACCTCCCTCCAGGCGCAGGGCGGCGACGTCTACTGGGAGTGCGGCCGGGACAAGTCCGGTGTGTACGACACGGCGACCGAGAAGAACACCGAGCTGCCCGCGCACGAGGGCGCCCTGCTCGGCGACGGCTATGTCGCCTGGCAGAAGGACGGCGAGCTGAGCGTCACGGACCTGCGCGGCGGGACCGGCACGCACAAGGTGGGCAAGCCCGCCGTGGCGAAGCCCGGCCAGGGCTGGACGGTCGACCGCTTCGGCGGCGCGGTGGCGTACGTGGACGCGGCCGGCGACACGCACGTGGCGCCGTCCGGGGTCCGCAGCGCCCCCGTACGCGCGCTGGACGAGGACTTCCCGGCGACGGTCGACGCCAAGTCGGCGGCGCGGACGGTCCGTTGGTGGGCCTCGAAGCCGCTGGTCTCCTGGGAGATCAGCCTGGTGGACCTGGCGACGCGCAACACCGTCCGCTCGGCCTTCGGCATGGAGACGCGCGGCCCGGTGCGGGTGGACTGGGACGGCAAGAACTACTCCGGCAAGGACCTGCCGGCCGGGAAGTACACCTGGGACGTGACGGTGGTCCCCGCCGACGGCGGCCCGGACCAGACCTTCACCACCCCGTTCGAGGTGAAGGGCACCAAGGCCGCGGCCCCGCGTGACTACGTGGGCGCCGACGGCCTGGGCGACCTGCTCGCCGTCACTCCCGCCGGGGTCGCGGACTTCCGCGCGGGCGCCGACGGCAAGGTCGACGCGAAGGTGTCGGGCAGCGGCTGGACGGGCGCGAACGAGGTGTCGGCGGCGGCCCCGTTCGACGACGTGGACGGCGACGGCACGAACGACGTCCTGGTCCGCCTGACGAGCGGCGAGCTCCGCGCGTACAAGCCGGGCGGGAAGGCTCTGACCCCCTCCACCCCGTACGCGAAGATCGGCTCGGGCTGGAACATCTTCGACGTGCTGACGTCCCCGGGCGACATGACGGGCGACGGCCGGGCGGACCTGCTCGCGCGGGAGGCGTCGACGGGTGACGTCTACCTCTACGAGGCGAACGGCGCGGGCAACTTCAAGGGCCGCGTGAAGATCGGCACCGGCTTCCAGAACTACCTGCTGACGTCGGGCGCCGGCGATGTGAACGGCGACGGCAACGCGGACCTCCTGGCCCGCGACGCCTCGGGCGTCCTGTGGCTCTACCCGAGCACGGGCAGCGGCACCTTCGCCACCCGCGTGAAGGTGGGCGGCGGCTGGCAGGTCTACAACGCACTGGTCGGCGCGGGCGACCTGAACGGTGACGGCAAGCCGGACCTGCTGGCGCGCGGCACGGACGGCGTGCTGTGGTCGTACGTGGGCGACGGCAAGGGGAACTTCGGTGGCCGCGTGAAGGTCGGCGGCGGCTGGCAGATGTACAAGTACCTCTTCTAGACCCGTTTTCCGGACCCGTCCCTGGATCCGTTCCCGGACCCGTTCTTTTTGGCCACCTGTTGGCGCATGTCATGCCCCCAGCGAGGGAATCGCTGGGGGCATGACAAGTGACGCGAGTACGAATCCGGGCGCCCACGGGGCCCCGGACGGTCTCGGTCCGGCGGACGTCGTGCCCGCGAAGGCGGGCGCGGCCTCCGACGAAGAGCGGCTGGCACAGCTCGGCTACACCCAGGTGCTGGCCCGCCGGATGTCCGGCTTCGCCAACTACGCCGTCTCGTTCACCATCATCTCGGTCCTCTCCGGCTGCCTGACGATGTACGCGTTCGGCATGAACACCGGCGGCCCGGCCCTGATCACCTGGGGCTGGGTCGGGGTCGGCCTGATGACGCTGCTGGTCGGCCTGTCGATGGCCGAGATCTGCTCGGCGTACCCGACGTCGGCGGGCCTGTACTTCTGGGCACACCGCCTGGCGCCGGAGCGGAGCGCGGCGGCCTGGGCCTGGTTCACGGGCTGGTTCAACGTGCTCGGCCAGGTCGCGGTGACGGCCGGGATCGACTTCGGCGCGGCGTCGTTCCTGGGTGCCTACCTCAACCTCCAGTGGGACTTCGAGGTGACCCCGGGCCGTACGATCGCGCTCTTCGCGGCGATCCTGATCCTGCACGGCCTCCTGAACACCTTCGGCGTACGGATCGTGGCGATCCTCAACACGGTGAGCGTGTGGTGGCACGTGCTGGGGGTGGCGGTGATCGTGGGAGCGCTGACGTTCACACCGGACCACCACCGCTCGACGACGTTCGTCTTCACCCACTACGTGAACAACACGGGCTGGAGCAGCGGCTTCTACGTGGTCCTGATCGGCCTCCTGATGGCCCAGTACACCTTCACCGGCTACGACGCCTCCGCGCACATGACGGAGGAGACGCACGACGCGGCGACGGCGGGCCCACGCGGGATCGTGCGCTCGATCTGGACGTCATGGATAGCGGGCTTCGTCCTGCTCCTCGGCTTCACCTACGCGATCCAGTCGTACGACGACGAGCTCGGCTCGGCGACCGGCGCGCCGCCCGCGCAGATCCTCCTGGATGCCCTCGGCGCGACGACAGGCAAGCTGCTCCTGCTGGTGGTGATCGGCGCGCAGCTCTTCTGCGGGATGGCGTCGGTGACGGCCAACTCCCGTATGATCTACGCCTTTTCGCGCGACGGCGCGCTCCCGTTCTCCCGCGTCTGGCACACGGTGAGCCCGCGCACCCGCACCCCGGTGGCGGCGGTCTGGCTGGCCACGGCGGGCGCCCTGGCGCTCGGCCTCCCCTACCTGATCAATGTGACGGCGTACGCGGCGGTGACGTCGATCGCGGTGATCGGCCTGTACATCGCGTACGTGATCCCCACGCTGCTGAGGCTGCTGAAGGGCGAGTCCTTCGAACGCGGCCCCTGGCACCTGGGCCGCTGGTCCCGCCCGATCGGCGTGGCGGCGGTGGCGTGGGTCGCCCTGATCACCATCCTCTTCATGCTGCCGCAGCTGTCCCCGGTGACCTGGAAGAACTTCAACTACGCGCCGGTGGCGGTGCTGGCGGTCCTCGGCTTCGCAACGGCATGGTGGACGATCTCGGCCCGCCACTGGTTCCTCCGCCCCTCATCCACCGGGCCCCAGTGACCTGCGCATCCGCGCCCCGATGACCGCCGAATGGGCCCCGCCGGGCCCGGAAGCCGATACCCGATCGGCTGCCGGGCCCTGTCGGGCTATGCTGCGGGGGTGCGGTATGCCAGGGGCCATTAGCTCAATTGGCAGAGCAGCGGACTTTTAATCCGTTGGTTGTCGGTTCGAGTCCGACATGGCCTACGCACAGCGGGGGAGGGGTTAGCCTCTCTGACCTGCTACGGAGCGTCTCAGTCGGTGATCATCGGCTGGGGCGTTCCGTCGTTGTGGGGGTCGTTTGGGGGCCCGTGCGTGAGCGATGCGTGAGCGGACGTCCAGGAATGGGGCGCCATTCGCATCCGCCGCCTCGGGGAACGCCACGCCCCCAGCCCCCGGGCACAAACAGCGCAGTCCCGCAGCGTCAAGAAGTGCCCGGTTGCTCCCGCCCAATCGACGGCGGCCACGCCGCCGCCGTCGGCGCGACGGCGTTGATCACATTCGGGCCGCAGCCCCTATCGGAGATAGGTCTGCTGCCACTCCAGTGACGGCATGTTCAGTGCCGCCTCGGCCAGGTCCTTGGCCGAGGCGGTCTTGAGGCTGGCGAGGCTGGTGTCGATCCAGTTCTGTACGTTCTGGTAGCCCTGTTCCCGGTACTCCACGGCCTGGATGAGGCATTCGAGCTTGTCGGCGTCGTGTGCGACGACCACCTCGGGGCTGTCGCCGTTCTCGTACTCCTCCACGATGCGCTGCACGCCGGCGGTGACGGCTGGGTGGGCGGCGGAGATCTGGTCGGCCGTGACGGCTTCGTTGGTGGCGGCCTTCAGGTAGCGGCGGCCGATGCGGGGGATGTCGCTGACGCGGGTCTCCTGGGTGTCGTGGAAGACGCACATCAGGGCAACCTTCGCGGGGTCCGCGCCCTCCATCATGGCCAGGACGCTCCCGATGACGGCCGTGCGGAAGCTGTGCTCGGCGATGGTCTCGGGGTCCTTGACGCCGACGATCCACCAGCCGGACCGCTTGGCCCTCTTGAGCATCCCCATCTCGAACAGGAACCCTGCGGTGCCGCGGCTCTGGTCGTCTGCCATGTGTGGCCCTCCATCGTTCATGTGCGGTTGCCTAGCTGGTACTGCACGGCGCGGAGATCACGCCGGGACCGGGGAGAGATCGCGCTGTTGTCGAGGATCTGTCCGACATTCTCACCGAGCACGCCCGCCACGGAAGGGGCCGCCTGCGGAAGCCACGGGTGCGCGTGTACCAGCGCCCAGATCGAGTGGGCGTACAACTCCACATAGGTCGGGGCTTCGTGGAGTCCACGGACGAGGAGACGCAGGAGCGTTATGGGATCCCAGCCGGTGAGTTCGCGGTCCCGCATGAACAGGTCGCTGGGCTGGGGGCGGGAGGCGGCGCCGAGCCAGTACGCCCAGTAGTTCAGGTTCGCGGCCTCGCCCGCGTCGTCGTCCACCAGGGCGCGCTCGATGAAGTCGCGTAGCGGTTGCGGATCTCCTTGGCGGGCAAGGGCAGTTGCTGTCGAACGTGCTTCGGGCCACAAGGGTGACCAGCCGTGGACGGACAGGGCGCCTCTGCCCTTGTGGAGCACGCGGGCCGTCCAGGCGGAGGTGTCGGGACTGTCGTCGTAGGAGGTGAGGTACGCCGCCTGCCGACGCAGCAGCACACCGGCCCCACTCCTGCTGGACGCACTCTCCGCGACATCCCTGAGATGGGTGAAGAGTTCGAGTCGCTGTTGGGCTGGGATGATCGGCGCGGTCGGTACGGCTCCACGGCGACGCGGTGGCGGTCGGTTCGCCAGCATCGGGGGTGGGGTCCCGTTGACCGCCCAGGCGAACATGTGGGCTGTCGCACGGGTGTGGACCCATTCCGCCAGCGGATGCTGCTCCAGCCGGAGCGGTGGGCTGAGCGCGCCGCTGATGATGCGGTCCGCGTCCATCGCCGCGTCCAGGAGCTGCACCAGTTCGGTGTCCGCGCCAAGCGCGGGTAATCGACGGCGCAGATCGAGCAGGGCGCCGGCTTTCACGTTGGCCAGGGGGCGACGACCGGACTCCCAGCCCTGGAGCGTCGCGAGGTCGACCTGCAGATCCTCGGCCAGGCCGGTCTGAGTGCGGGGGATGCTCTCGCGGGCAAGGCGCAGCACGTAGCCGGAGACGATCCCGCTGGTGTCGATTCTGCGTGGCTGCGGCCCGTGGCCCATGACGCCCTCCCGCCTCGGCGTGGCGCTCCGCACAACACGTACCCGGGGTCAGTCCTATCGCATTCCCCACGCTCATACGGTCGTTGTGACCGATCGGATGGCCCGCCGAGGGCCGCTTCGAGGAGGAGTGCGGTGGGGACAGTGACGCATCAGAAAGCGGCGGACAGCGCGCCGACCGCCGTGCCTTCGGCAGGTGAACTGGAATTGATCGCGCTGGACTGCGACCGGGCGCTCGTCAGGTTCGCGCACCACCCCGATCCTGAGGAGAACGCCCGCCAACTTGCCGTCATGCTCGGGCACGGCGAGCGGTTGACCAAGTCGGTCAGGAGACTGCCCGAAGCCGAGTGGGACATACGAGTCTCCGGTGCGCTGCAGGACTGGGCGGAGCTGATCGACCGTGGTCCCGGCGACGGGCCGTTCGCGAACTGGACGTACTTGCGGGCGCTGGCTCGCGCGGTCCGCTCGTTCACGCAGTTCCTCCAGGCCCGCAACCGGCCGCGCCCGCTCCGGTCCGACCTGTGAGCCCACGCCGGGAGGTCATGGCTTACGTCCTGGTCCTTGCCGTACTGATCACCGTCCTCGCGGTCGCCATCGCCGCTGAGAGCGGCTGACCTCCGGCTCTCCCGCGTAACGCTCCCCGAAGCAGGACAGGGCGCGGGAGAAACAGGGCGCCCTGCCCACCGGGAGCGCCCAGCCGGTCGCGGCCGCCGACTCCCCGGAGAACGGGCGAGCTGCGGCCGGCACCTCATCGAACGCGAACGCATCCACCGCCCCTCGCACGTGCCATCACTCCGCCCACTCGTTCCGGAGGACGCCGTGAGCACCACCACAGCCCTGGCCGCCCCCGAGGCGGTCGACTGGACCGCCTTACGGAACTTCGCCGCCCTGCGCGGCCAGTTCCGGATCTCCCTTACGCCCCGGTGCAACCTCGGCTGTTTCTTCTGCCACAACGAGGACGACGTACCGCCGCCCCTGACCCTGCGCGACCGCACCCAGCAGCCACGCCGCCGCGTCGTCTCCGCCGAGGACTTCCTGACCTTCATCCAGGCGATGATCAAGGCGGGGGTGCGGCGCGGCTACTTCAGCGGCGGTGAACCGCTGGTGTCACCGGTGGCCCGCGAGGTACTGGCGCACCTCCCTGACATCGGCACGGACGGCTCGTACACGCTGATCACCAACGGCACTCGCATCCGCCGGAATCAGAATTGGCTTGCCGAGACCCGCCTCGACAAGGTGAAGGTCTCGCTCCACTACTTCTCCGACGCCTCGTTGCTCGACATCGCCGGGGTGCGTACAGGCATCGCACCGATCCTCGACGGGATCGAGGCCGCCCGCGAGACTTTCGAACGGGTCGAGCTGAACTGCCTGCTGCTGCGCCAGAACCAGCACGAGGTCCGGCCCATCCTCGACCACGCCCTCGCGCGCGGCCTGCCGGTGCAGTTCATCGAGCTGGTGCCCACCGACTTCAACGAGAAGCACGCCGACAACGCCGTCCCGGCCGCGAAGATCGTCCAGCACCTTCGGACCCTCACCGCCGACGAGCACATCGAGGTCGCCGGGGTCGGCCAGGGCCGACGGGTCTTCCGTATCGGCGGGGTGGAGATCGACGTCATCGAACGCGGTCTCGGCCGCCATCACGTCGGCCAGTGCGGCACCTGCCCCGTCCGCTCGAACTGCGTCGAAGGCTTCTGGGCCCTGCGCGCCGACCACGCCGCCGGCGTCCAGCCGTGCCTGCTCCGTGGCGACCTGCGTCTGGACATCAAAGACGCGCTGAGCGACACGGACCGGCTCGCCGAGGCTGTCGCCCGCCACGTCACCGCCTTCACCGAGGGGACCCTGTGACCACCCTGCCGCCCGCGTACGCACCGACCTCGTACGAAGACTTCCCCCGCGGCTTCTTCGGCGTCCTTGAAGGCGTCTCCGGAGTCGGGAAATCCACCCTCGCCCGTGTCTTGGCCAAGCGGCTGGAAGCGACCGCTTTACACACGCTGAGCCTGCCGCACGAGGGGTGGGCGGAGGAGGCGAGGCTGCGGTTACGGGCCCTGCCACAGTTCGCGTTCTACCTGTCCGGCCTGCTCCATGCCGCGGACCGGGTTCGGCAGGCACTCACGGCCGGGCCGGTCATCGCCGACCGGTACAGGTCGTCCGTCATCGCCTGCCACGCAGCGGCACATGGTGTGACCACTGAGGAGGTGGCTCGCCTGCTGGCGCCGTTCCACGAGTACCTCGCCTGCCCTTACCGCACGTTCTACCTCCGCTGTTCCGAGGACGTCCTACGGGAGCGGATGCGCGGCAAGCAGGACCTGAAGCAGGACGACGCCGATCTGTTCGAGGTGCCGCACCGCCTCAAGGAACTGCTCGCGAACTTCGAGACGGTCGCCGCCAGTGATCCCACCGCTGTGGTCCTGGACACCGACGGCCGCTCCCCGGACCAGCTCGCCGACGAGGTCCTGGCGTACGTGGAGGCCGACCGTGCTTAAGCCCATCAACACCGATGTGGTGATCCGGGACGGCGGCGCCCACGGCCGGTACCCCGGAGAGATCCACGAGGCGGTCGGCTGGTGGCTCGGAGCCTGTCTCGTCAGCACGTTGAAAGCCCACCGCATCGCCGTCGCCCACGACGGTCGCGCCAGCAGCGTCGTGTTCGTTCAACGGCTGTGCCGAGGCGCCATCAATGCCCAGCACCACGCCTGCACCGTGCTCACCCTGCGCGTCGCTGACGAAGACATCCTTCTCCGGACGATGGCTGAGCTGGGCGAAGTACCCGGGGCTCGCATCTCCACCACCGGCTCGGAGAGCGCCGAGACCGTCTCCGTCGTTCTGTACGGGCCCGATGGCAAGCCCCTCGACGAGGACACCGGCCTGGCGACGATCCGGCGGATGATCGCCGACGACCGAGTCCCGATCCCCGTCAACGAGACGGCCAAGGGCCGGATCGAGCACTACCCCCATCCGCCCACCGCGGAAGGAGCCAAGTAATGATCGACGCGGCCGACATCATCGGCAACCGGGATCCGATCCTGTTCATCACCCTGGATTCCCTGCGCTACGACACCGCCCGCAGCGCGCTGGACGACGGCATGACTCCACGCCTCGCGGGACTGCTGCCTGATGCGGGCTGGGAGCGGCGCCAGACGCCCGGCACCTTCACTCTCCCCGCCCACATGGCCTTCTTCTCCGGTTTCTTGCCAAAGCTCCCGCAGCCCGAGCAGCCCGCCCGGCTCTGGGAGTGCCGACCGCCCTCCTTCAAGGCGGTCCCGCCGGAGACGTTCGTCTTCGACGCCCCGAACCTGCTCGCCGGGCTGGGCCAGCACGGCTACCGCACCGCCTGTGTCGGCGGCGTCACGTACTTCTCGCGCGAGACCCCGCTCGGCACTGTGCTGCCGGACATGTTCGACGAGGACCACTGGTGCCCCGCCTTCTGCTCTCCGGAACCCAACTCCACCCGCCACCAGGTCGACCGCGCCCTGGAGATCGCCGACCTCTTCGACAAACAGGCCCTCTTCCTGTTCATCAACGTCTCCGCCACCCACGTTCCTCACGGCCACTATCTCGGAGACAGCCACGACAGCACGGCCTCCCAGCGCGCTGCCCTGGCCTACGCCGACCAGCACCTGGGCCGCCTCATCACCACGCTCACGTCCCGCCGCCGATGGCTGATCATCCTGTGTGCCGACCACGGCGACGCCTTCGGCGAGGACGGCTTCCACGGCCGGGGCATCGCCCACCCCGTCGTGATGAACGTGCCCTACGCGGCCATGGTGCGCGGCTGAACCCCACTACGCTCGCGGGGCATGAGCGACGAACGCACCCGCCCGGCTCGCGACGCCTCGGTCATCGTGGCGCGGGATGACGACGGCCAAGTGGCCATCTTGGCTGCCGACTTCCCATGCCACGGCGGCGAGTACCTGTTCCTGCCCGGCGGGCGCCGCGAGGAGGGTGAGAGCCCCGAGGAGTGCGCCCGGCGCGAGCTACGTGAGGAAGCCGGCATCACCGCGGAACACTGGCGGCCCCTCGGGGCGTACGCGATCACCCTGGGATCGACAGCCCGCATCCACCTCTACGAGGCCCACGGGCTGACCCTGGGCCCTCAGCAGCTCACCCCGACAGAGGAGGACTACAAGCTGTCGTGGTGGCCCATGTCAGATGCCATCCAAGCTGCCGAACAGGGACGCTTCCTCCTCCCTGCAGGCCCGCTCGCTCTGCTCCTCGCCGACCGAGCCACGGATTCGTCATGGCCTCGCACCAGGAGAACATGAAGACCACACCGGGTCCCTCGGGGGTTTGTTGCATCGCCCTAATCATTGCCGAGATCGAATCCGCTGTTATCGCTCCGGTAGGAATTCCAGCGAAGGGCGTCACCTTGTGTAGGGCTGGTACCTAATTTCCTCCGATGGTCCTTGATACTCTCCCTAGAGTAGCGGCCTTCATTATTACGCCCCCTACGACTTCGTGGGCTGGGCTGATAAGTCCGCGAGGGTTAATGCGGATTTTGCTCGAGAACGGTTGATTTCCGTTGCTGAAGCCACGCCAGGTGCCGTCTTCCCTGCGGTCTCTTGGCCGCAGGATGTCAATGAGTCGATACGCATCAAGGGCCTGAGTGGTGTCGTACACATCGCGAGACAGCCCGAAGAGTCCGGCCCTTTCTTTCCAAGAGATGGATCTGTACTCCTGATGGGAGGTCAGGTGGAGGCACATCAAATAGGCGGCGATCTCGCTCTTCGTTAACACGTGCACCCAGCCATTTGTGAAGAACCGGAAGGGTATATTTATTGTTTCTTCGTCGTCATGTGGGACGCGGTACGTGACTGCACCCGTAGATGAGCTGCTGGCATCCTCCGAGAGGAGTGCGAATCTCTCGTACCGGTTTGCTGCTCCAGATCTTCCGATGTCGACCAGATGGTTCTTGGATAGGAGGCTGAGAGCCGAACGGAACTGGCGAAGCTTGTTCTGTGTGTAGGCCGATGCTTGTGTGGCACTGCCGCTGGACTTGGCGGATACGGCGACGAGGTCTAGCCAAGTTAAAGGGTCAGGACCGCGTCTGCTAAGGGGAATTTGGTTGCTCCATGACCGGCCGGGGTCCGATTGGCATTGAGCCGCAAAAAGTGTAGTCAAGTGGAATTTGAGTGCTACCCCTTGCGATAGAATGAGTTGAGCCATAGGAGGAAGTATTCGATTGGCGGGGCGTTTGCGTTCGTCGACTTCTGGTCCGAACCTGGGTGGAAGGAATGGGTACGGACTCCAGAGGTCTGTATCTGGAATATTTAGGTTGCGCGCGTAGCGATTTCGGACACGAACTTCCCTGGGTGCGCGGCCGTCGGACCACAGCTTCTCGGCCGCGGTGAGGACTTCCGGGAGTCCTCGCTCCCGGACAAGAACCCTCAGGTCTTCGGCTCGCTTGTGAGCCCTCTTCTGGTTCTGAGTCGTCTCCGTCATGGTCCCCCCCGTCCCGTAGGTCATGACGTCTTGGTCCGTCCTCCCCCACTCAGCGTGCGCGCACGCGCGCGGATAGGTCGGACCAAGACGTCATGAGCCCCCATGCCTGTCCCCGAATGGCTCGCCCAGAATGATTCACGCCGAGCACCGCCCGGTGGTTCGGCAGCGAGGACGGCAGCGCCGGCAAGCATCCACCGTCCTCGCACCCAACCAACAGCGCCCCGGAGGAACACTGATGTCTACCTACCTTATGCAACTCGGTGTTGACGCCGCAGTCTTCGTTGCCGTTCTCGCGGTCGGCGTAGTGCTCATCATGAGTCGGTCGGTCGATGCCCAGGACATGCCAGTTCTCGCGTCGGCTCTTGGCGGTCTGTATGCCGCATGGGCCAGCCGTTCGTCTCACAGCAGCCAGTAGTCGAGGCTGGGCGCCCTCGTTCGCCAACGGCACGAGTGAGAGCGTTCATCTCAGCTGTCTTGGTCGACATCCTGATTCAGGGCGTCTCGGAAGCTGCGTACGGTGCGTGGCTCGTGGCCGTAGCTAGCCGTCCGACGTGCTCGTACAAGACCAGCGATGCGTGAGCGATGCGTGAGCGGACGCGCGAGCACACGCCATCCGGGGCCGGACCTACCAGCAAGCCGGTCCTCGCTGACCAGCGAAAACAGGACGGCGGGGGGAGCAGTCAAAACTACCCGGCATGATCTTGCCGGGACTTTTAATCCGTTGGTTGTCGGTTCGAGTCCGACATGGCCTACTGCTCGCGAGGCGGAGGAACCTTCCTCTGACCTGCGCCAAAGCGCCCCATCCGACTTCTTCGGGTGGGGCGCTTTGGCGTGCCCGCGGCGTCCCGTGCCCTGATGTGAGCCCGAGGTGAGCCCGGCGGTACGAACGGCCTGCCGCGGGACCAGCCTTACCGCGGCCTCGGCAGCTCAGTGAAGGTCGAGCAGCATCACGTCGTGCAGGTCCGCGCCCGCCCAGGGGCGGGCATCGCCGATCTTGCGGTACCCCCATGCCCGGTACGTGGCCACGGCCGCCTTGCTGTCCGGGTGGACGTTGAGCAGGACCCGCTCGGCCTCGGTGCCGTAGAGGACGGCATCGTGCAGGCGGCGGGCGATGCCCTGCCTGCGCCATGCGGCCCGCACGGCGAGTTCCATCAGGCCGAACGTCCGGCGGCCGTCCTCGCGCCGCATCTCGTCGGGCACGGGCACAGTCAGTTGGTCCCACCAGCCCGTCTGCGGCCCGAGTGGGTAGCCGTACGCCATGCCGACGGCCTCGCCGTCCGAGGTGCTCGCCAGGGCGCCGCGGAAGGTGGCCTTGCGAGTCTGCGACCGGAAGCGGCGGAACGCGGCTGCGACGTCAGTCTCGGTCTCGTCGTACGGCGGCTCGGCGAACGCCTCGGCGTAGACCAGACGGAACGCTTCCTCGGCCCTGGCGGCGGCCGGCCCGTCGAGCTGCTCGACGCTGGCCTGTGCTGGCTGACTCATCCGGCGGCCCTCTCACACGGTTTCGCGGATACGTGCCACGCACTCGCGGGCGGTTGGGCTGTCGACTACCCCGGCCGCCCGCTGGAAATCGTGCACCTTGCACAGCAGCCGGGGCGAGGCGATGCCTCCCCAGGTATCCAGCACGCCGCCCACCTCGGCGCACGCCTCGTCGACCTCCCCCGCGGCGAGGAGTACACCGGCGAGCTTGACGCGGTACGAGGCGCTGTTCCGGGCGAGCCCACCGCCAATGCCGCGCACGGCCGCCCGGAGGAACGGCACGGCGCGCTTGGGCTGATCTGCTCGTACGTACATGTCCGCCGTGGCGTAGTCGACCTCGAACGGACCCACGAACTTGGCCCAGTTGGGCACGTCCGTGTCGGCGTCCGCACGCCCCTGGTAGCTGACGGCGCGGGACAGGGCGCGTCGGGCGCCCGGCAGGTCCCCGGCGTGCGTGGCGACGTTGGCATCGCGCAGCGCGATCACGAGGTGCACCGTCGCACCTGCCCCTGCTTGGGTCGCGAGGCGGTAGGCGTTCTCGACGGCACTCGCAGCCTCCCAGGACCGGCCGGCCTTGACCGCGAGGAGTACGAGCGTCTCCAGCACGGAGACCTGTAGCAGCGGGTTGTCGACGAGCTGCGCCGCGGCGAGGGCTTCCATGCAGGCGGCGCGGCCCTCCGCGATGCGCCCGCCGTCGTAGCCATACCAGGCCCGGTGCCCGTGCAGCTCGGCGAGCATCGTCTGTAGCTCACGGCCCACGCCGAAGGTGTACGAGGCGCTACTCACATCTCCAAGGCGCGCGGGGCCGCCTCACCGGCAGCACCACCTCACCGGCAGCGCCACCCGCACCAAAAACACGGCCGGCGCCGTGGGGCCGCCCAAGAGGGGGCGGGCTCCACGGCGCCGGCCGTTTCAGTCCCGGCCCGCATGCCGGGACTGGCCGGAGACGGGGGAATGTTGCTCTCCGGCGTGCCGCGGGCGGCCGGTGTCGAGGACGCGACGTATTGGCGATTGTCGACACCGGCCGCTGTTCGGGGTACGTGTACGCCGGCCGTCCCCGCGGCACAGGGACATCCGCCGCGTCCCGGGTGAAGGGGCGGGGCGCGGCGTCCTAGAAGACACCAAGCAACCGCTTTCACCTGGTCCGATACGTACGAGCCCGTGAGGGCTTCGTGCGGAACAGTCTGGAGGGGTACCCCGCCCCCTTTCCAGGGGGTCGAATTGCAGATAATGATCCAGCCATCAACATCCGGCCCCGGGCCGCCCCGGCACTCCGGGCAGCGGCTTTCGTGAGAGGGGAGCGCCCCCGACAGACCGACGGACCGAGAGGCCGACAGACCGATAACCGGCGGACCGGCGGACCGGCGGACCGGCGGACCGGCAGGCCGGCAGGTCTATGGCCGGCAGGCCCCATACACCGGCGGACCGATAGGCCCTCAGGTCGTCACGCCCTCACGCCCCCACACCCCGTCGTCCCCGCCGCGACGACAGCCGTTCGTCCCCGTCCCCCCGTGAACGAAGGTCCCGCTTTGCCGCTCGCCACCCGTGACCGCATGTCTCTCAAGACCCTCCTCCAGGAGCGGCGCGCCGCCATCCACCCGGAGTCCGCCGGGTTTCCGCCGCGTCAGGCGGGGCCGGGGCGACGGGTCGCCGGGCTCAGCCAGGAGCAGATGGACATCCTTCTGGAGCGCACCCCGGGCACGTACAACCGGTTCGAGAACGGGCAGCTCAACCCCACCGCCGAGTTTCTGACGAACGTGGCGCGCACGCTGCGCCTCAACGAGCAGGAGTGGACGTTCCTTTGGCGGCTCACCCGGCGCGAGTACCCGCCGTACACCCTGCACCGCGACTCCGGCATGTCGGTGCCCGGTGTCTGGCAGCGGGTCGTCGAGCAGATCGACGGGGCGATGGCCTACATCACCGACGCCGCCTGGAACCTGCTCGCCCACAACGCGGAGTTCGCCGCGCTCTTCCCGCGGGGTGAGGTTCCGGCCAACACCATGCGGTGGATGACCCTCGAGCCCGAGGCGCGCGAGGACGTCCTGACGGACTGGGCGCAGCGGTGGGCGCCCATGGTGCTGCCGCAGCTGCGGCACGGGGTGGAAATGCGGCCCAACCACGCGGAGCTGCGGCGGTTGGAGGAAGAAGTGCAGGCCGATCCCGTCGCCGGGCCGCTCTACCGGGAGACCGGGGCGACCCCGATCCCGTACCCCGACGGCTCCGAACGGCCCATCAGGCACAGCCAGTTGGGGCCCGGATGGGTGACGACCTGTGTGGCCGAGCCGGTCACCTCGCCCGGGGCACGGGTGATGCTGCTGCTCTACACCCCGGGGGCGTCGCTCGTCAGCCGTCACCCCGTGCTGAGCGCGCCGTTGACGAGCTGAGCGTACGACCGGCGGGTCCCGGGGGCGGGACAGCGCGCGGAACGACTCCCTCCGGCTGAGCTCTGTTCGAATTCTCAGGGACGAATTCCAGCCGTCTCAAGTAGGTTGAGGTTTCGCTCGTCGGCCACCCGAGGGAGCTCACTCGTGCCCGCTCACATAGCCCTCCCTGCCATAGCGCTGCCGGACCACGTCATCGCCACGGATGAGATCTGCGCGGACATCCGACGTGCCAACCCCGATCGGCCGCGGCTGGAGGCGCACCTGCGGATCGCCCGGGCCACCACCGTCCGCACCCGCCGTTTCACCCGCCCCCTCGACGCCCCGACCGTGGCCGGAAATGCCACCATCGAGGAGCGCAACAGGACGGCGTACGAGGACGCGCTGGGGCTCGCGGTCCGCTCCGGGCGACAGGCCCTGGTCCACGCGGGCCTCGCCCCCGACGACATCGACTGCCTCGTCACCAGCCACACCACCTCCTGGACCGTGCCGTCCCTCGACGTCGCCCTCGTACGGGAGCTGGGCCTGCGGCCGGACGTACGCCGCGTCCCCATGTCGACCGTCGGCTGCGCGGGCGGCGCGCACGGCCTGGTCCGGGCGCACCAGGACATCGCCGCGCACCCGGGCTCGCACGTCCTGGTCGTCGTCGCCGAGTGCCTGTCGACGGCCACGTACAACCACAGCGACACCAGCCGCGAATCGATGATCTACAAGGTGCTCTTCGGGGACGGCTCGGGCGCGGTCGTCGTCTCGGGCAGCCCGACCTGGAGCGGGCCCGGGTTCGTCATCGAGGACACCTTCGAGTACGTCCTGCCCGACAGCATCGACCGCTACCGGGGCCGCCTCTCGGGCGCCGGGCTGCACTTCGACTCCACGTCCGCCGCCACCGCCGCGCTCAACGACAGCCTCCCGGCGGTACGCAAATGGCTCGGCGGCAGCGGCCGCGCCCTCGAATTCGCGGTCGTCCACCCCGGCGGGCCCCGGGTCCTGGAGGACGCGGCCGCCGGGTTCGGCCTGAACGGAGACCGCGACCACGGCGATCTGCGGCACGCCTGGGCGAGCCTGGCGGCCAACGGGAACCTGGGCGGCTCGGCCGTCCTCGACGTCCTCGCCCGCACCTACGCGCAAGCCCCCGGCGACCGGCAGTCGGGCCTGATCATCGGCTTCGGTCCGGGGTTCGTGCTGGCGGCGGCCCGGGGCCACTGGGAAGCGGCCTGAGCGGACCGCCCGCAGAAACGCCCTGCGGAGGGAGCCACGGCGAGGCTCCCGTGAGCGCCCCCGTTTGACCGGCAGGGAGAGGTTCCCGTGAGCGCCCCCGTTTGACCGGCAGGGAGAGGTCCCCGTGAGCGTCCCCCGTTAACCGGTTCGGAGCACCGCCCCGCATGCCGTACAGTTGTGTTTACCGACGCGGGGTGGAGCAGCTCGGTAGCTCGCTGGGCTCATAACCCAGAGGTCGCAGGTTCAAATCCTGTCCCCGCTACTGAAGTCCTTGGGCCCGGCACATGAAAATGTGCCGGGCCTTTGGCTTTCCCCCGGCCCTGCGCCGACGGACGCGTGCACCGCGACGCCCGAAGGTGTAGGCCGACCGTCACCCCGCCGACCGAGGTGCCCACGTACAGTAGTCTCACGTGTGCTATGCGCGAGCGTCTGGCGGGACTGCTGCGGGCGGCGACGCGGCGGAAGGTGCCCGCGGTGCCGCTGTTCGTCGCCCTGTGCGGGCTGCTGATGTGTCTGTCCCTGTCGCTGCCCCTGTCGCCCGCCCCGCCCTGGGTCTCCCCGCCCTCGTACGCCAGGGGCGGCGTCCCTTCCGTGCACGGCGGCCCGGCGGCCCGGCGCCACGCCCGGGGGACGTGTGTACGGGGCCGGGCGGGGCCCCGCCGGTGCCGGGCGCGGCTGATCGCCACGGGCGCGGACCGGCACTAGGGCGGGCAACTGAGGCGGGCAACTGAGGCGGGCGCTGCGGCGGGGCGCTGAGGCCGCACCCGGTTGGCCGAGGTGGGCTCGCCGCGCGCGGCCGAGCCGGACACCCTGGGTGGGGCGCGGAACGTCGGCGGCCCATGCGGACGGGCAGGAGACCACACAGGTGCGGCAGCGATCGGACGGCGGCGGCCGGGAGGGCTCCCGGCGGCTCGCCCTGGCGCGCGCGCTGCCCCTGGTGCTGCTGGTCGCCGGGATCGTCCTCGACGCGGCGACGCCGCCCGACCTGACCGCCGCCGCCCTCTTCGCGGCCGCGCCCCTGATCGCGGCCCCGTTCTTCGGCCCGCTCGGCACGGCCGTCGCGGGCGCCTCGGCGGTCGCGGCGGTGCTGCTCACGGAGTATCTGCACGACATCCCCAGTACCGGCGAGGCGGTCAGCGAGCTGTTCACCGTCACCACCGTCGGCGTGCTCGCCCTCTTCACCAACCGCATGCTGCGCCGCAGCGGCGAGCGCCTCGCCTCGGCACGGGTCATCGCGGAGACCGCCCAGCGCGCCGTGCTGCCCACGCCCGCTGAGCGCATCGGCGGTCTCCAGGTGGCCGCGCGGTACGAGGCGGCCCAGGCCGGCGCTTTCATCGGCGGGGACCTCTTCGCCGTCCAGGACACGCCGTACGGGGTGCGCCTGGTCGTCGGGGACGTGCGGGGCAAGGGGCTGGAGGCGGTGGAGACGGTGGCCGTGGTCATCGGGGCGTTCCGGGAGGCGGCCGAGCAGGAGACGACCCTGGAGGCGGTGGCCGGGCGGCTGGAGCGCGCGCTGACCCGGGAGGGCGCCCGGCGCGACGGTCTGGACGCCGTCGAGGGGTTCACCACGGCCGTGCTCGCCGAGATCCCGCGCGGCGCCGGGTCCGTACGCCTGGTGAACCGGGGTCACCCCGAGCCGCTGCTGCTCCACGCCGACGGGGCGGTGGACGTCCTCGCCCCGACCGACCCGGCCCTGCCGCTGGGGATGGCGGACCTGGGGGTGTGGCCGGACCGGGCCGACGCGTACCCCTTCCCGGCCGGGGCGACGCTGCTCTTCTACACCGACGGCCTCTCCGAGGCGCGCTCCATCGATCCGCCCGGGGTCTTCTACGACCCGTACGAGCGGCTGCGCGGCCGCATCTTCCCAGGACCGGCCCAGGTCCTGGACGCGCTCGTCGACGACGTGCGCAGACATACGGGCGGGGGTGCGAACGACGACATGGCGCTGCTCGCGGTGGGGCGGCCCGGCGAGCGGCAGCCGGAGCGGCGGCGGACGATGCCCGTGGTGCCGTGACGGCGCGTAGTCGAACAACCTCCCTGCGCGCAACAGTTGACACACCGCCATCAGTTGTCCCCAACGATCACCGGGAACAGCTTGGAATCCGGTCCCGCTGTCTATTAACGTTCGATAACGCAGCGCGGTCGTCCCAGCCGTCGTCATAGGCGGCACCGCGCGCGTGCGCCGAATCCCGCGAGGGAACCGGGGAACCACCAACTTGGGGTGAATCGGGCACCTTTGCACCTTCGAAAGGTGCCCGTAGGAGACCTTCCTGCTCCGAACCCGTCAGCTAACCCGGTAGGCGAGAAGGAAGGAAAGGAGTGCGCCTCCGTGGCGTCCAACGAGCCTGCCCTCGGCACCCCGCCGGTTCCCCCCGTCTCCCTGTACGGGCCCGCGCCCAGTGACACCGAGGTGTGGGAGGAGTGGGACCCCACCGAGGAGTCCGTGCGCTCCGTACGCGGCAGACACCGCGTCGCCAAGCAGCGCGGCGGACTCGCCCGCAGCTCAACCGTCCTCGGCGTCGGCGTCATCGCGGCCGTCGGCGCGGGCGGCATGGCCAGCGCCCAGACCAAGCCGCCGGTCTCCATATCCCTGCCCGACTCGGTCGCGAACAACCTCCCCGACGTCAAGTCCCTGCCGGGCGTGGGCACGCTGATCTCCGACATCGCGGGCGACGAGAAGGCCGACCCCTCCCCGGCCGACCGGGCCGACCAGGCCGTCGCGAGCGCCCCCCTCACCATGGCCGGCGTCTCCCGGGCCGACGCCGAACAGGGCGCCACCGGCGCCGGCGAGGCCCTGCGCGCCCGCATCCTCCAGCAGGCCGAGCAGCAGCAGAACGACGCCGAGGCCGAGGCGAAGGCGGCCGCCGAGAAGGCCGCGGCACAGAAGGCGGCGGCCGAGGCGAAGGCCGCGCAGAGCGCCGCGGAGCAGAAGGCGGCGGCCGAGAAGAAGGCCGCCGAGGAGGCCGCCGCCAAGAAGGCGGAGGAGGAGCGGCTCGCCGAGCTCGCCAAGAGCTACTCGCTCCCGGTCGCCTCGTACACGATCACCTCGACGTTCGGCGAGGCCGGCTCGATGTGGTCCTCCGGCCACCACACCGGCCTCGACTTCGCCGCCCCGACCGGCACCCCGCTCAAGGCGATACACGGCGGCACGGTCAAGTCGGCGGGCTGGTCCGGCTCGTACGGCTACCGCACGGTCATCGAGCTGGAGGACGGCTCCGAGCTCTGGTACTGCCACCAGTCGTCGATCGCCGTCAGCGCGGGCCAGAAGGTGACGACCGGCGAGACGATCGGACGCGTCGGCGCCACCGGCAACGTGACGGGCCCGCACCTCCACCTGGAGGTGCACACTCCGGGCGGGACGGGCATCGACCCGATGGGGTGGCTGCAGTCGAAGGGCCTCAACCCGTAAGTCCGCCGCAGGGACGCGGGCGGGGGCGCGGAATAGCCGTGGCCCGCCCGCCCGTTGCACCCCCCATGACCTCTTTGCGCCCCCTCGGCTCCTCCGACCTCTCCGTCTTCCCGCTCGCCCTCGGCGGCAACGTCTTCGGCTGGACCGCCGACGCGGCCGCCTCGTTCGCGGTGCTCGACGCCTACACCGCGGCGGGCGGCAACTTCGTGGACACCGCCGACGCGTACTCGTCCTGGGTCCCCGGCAACGAGGGCGGCGAGTCCGAGGAGATCATCGGCAAGTGGCTGGCCGAGCGCGGCAACCGGGAGGACGTCGTCGTCGCCACCAAGGCGGGCGCCCACCCGCGGTTCAAGGGGCTGGCGGCCCCCACGATCAAGGCCGCCGCCGAGGCGTCGCTGCGCCGGCTGGGCACGGATTACATCGACCTGTACTACACGCACTTCGACGACGAGTCCGTCCCGGTCGAGGAGATCGTCACCGCCCTCGACCAGCTGGTGCGGGAGGGCAAGGTGCGCGCCGTAGCCGCCTCCAACATCTCCCCGGAACGGCTCCAGGACTCGCTGGACTTCTCCGACCGCGAGGGCCTCACCAAGTACGTCGCCCTCCAGCCGCACTACAACCTGGTCTCGCGCGACACCTACGAGGGCCGCCTCCAGGACACCGCCGCCCGCTCGGGCCTGGCCGCGGTTCCCTATTTCGCGCTCGCCTCCGGGTTCCTCACCGGCAAGTACCGCCCGGGCCAGAACGTGGACAGCGCGCGGGCCGGGAGCGCCGCCAAGCACCTGGAAACCGACCGGGGTACGAAGGTGCTGGCCGCGCTCGACCGCATCGCCCGGGCCCATGGCGCCGAGCCCGCGAGCGTCGCGCTCGCCTGGCTCGCGGCCCAGCCGACCGTGGTCGCCCCGATCGCCTCGGCCCGTACGGTCGAGCAGCTGCCCGCGCTCCTCGCGGTCGCGGAGCTGGAGCTCACGGACGCGGAGCTGAGCGAGCTGAAGACGGCCTCGGCGTAGGTCTTGGCGGCCCAGGTCTCGTCGGCCTGGGGCTTGGCGGCCTGGGCGTTGGCGGCCGCAGCAGCGGTCCTCTCAGCCGCCCCCGCGCAGATAGGGGTTGTGGTTGTACGGGGAGGCCTGGTTGTGGTTGTACGGGGAGGCCTGGTTGTAGCCGTACGGCGGTTCCTGGTGGTAGCCGTACGGGGCGGCCCGGTGTCCGTACGGGTACGGCTGGGGCGGGATCCAGATGCGGCCCGCCGCGCCCGCCGCGTACAGCAGCGAGGGCCCGGCCACCTCCCTGCGCGCCCACAGGTGGTGCAGCAGCTCCTGCTCGCGGGCGGTGAAGTCCGGTCCTGCCTGGGCGCGGCGGGCCCGGCGGCGCAGGAACGCCAGGGCCGTCGCGAAGGCCTCGTACTCCGCGACCGTCCGCGCCGCCCGCTTGCCGCCGTAGGTGCGGTGCGCGAAGTCGCGGGCCATCGAGCGGGCCCGCATCGAGGAGAGCGCGAGCGGTTCGGCCGGGCCCAGCCAGCCCGCCGCCGCGTACGCGGGCAGCTCGGCCGCGACCGTGCGCAGCTCCCGCTGGCGGCTCCAGACCGCCAGCCAGGTGAGCAGGCCGAAGACGGGGACCATGAACGCGATGTAGACGAGGTAGAACCCGTACGTCCCGAACGACGACGAGCCGTTCCAGAGCGCGTGCATCCCCATCGCGGACAGCAGCCCGAGCAGCGGCAGACCGATACGGCGCCAGCGGCGGCCGGGCGCGGCGAGCGCGGCCGCCCCGAAGCCGATGCCGGTGCACACCGTGAACAGCGGGTGCGCGAACGGCGACATCACGATCCGTACGAAGAACGTCGCCGCGGTCGTCGAGGAGAGGCCCGCGGTGTGGCTGACCTGGTCCTCGCCGAAGGCGTTGCCCAGATAGAGGATGTTCTCGGTGAAGGCGAAGCCGGTCGCGGTGAAGCCCGCGACGACGACGCCGTCGACTATCCCCTTGAAATCCCGTCTTCGGAACAGGAAGAGCAGCAGCACGGCCGCCGCCTTGGCGCTCTCCTCGACGATCGGCGCGATGACGGTCGCGCCGAGGTGGTCGGCGGAGGACGGGTCGGCGGTCGCGGTGGCTATCCACTTGGTCGCGAACGAGTTGGCGATGATCGCCACCAGTGCGGCGGCGCACGCGCCCCAGGCGAAGGCGAACAGCAGGTTGCGCCACGGGCCCGGGTCCACGCGGTCGAGCCAGCGGAACGCGGCGGCGAGCAGCGGCACGGGCAGCACGGCCAGCGCGAGCCCCACCAGGAACCCCTCGGTGCCGGTCTGTTCCCGCACGATGGCGAGGATGACCAGTCCGCACAGGGCGAGCAGGGTGATCAGCGCGCCGGCCCGGACGGCCTTGGAGCGCCAGAAGTCCCGCCGCGGCCGGTAGCGCCATTTGGCGCGCTCGGGCACGGCGTCGAACCGCGGCTCGGCGCCGCGCTCCGGGACCGGCTGGAGCGGGCCCGGCGGCTGGCGTTGCGGAAGCGACTCGGACGACACCAGACGACCCTAACGAGGGGTACGGACAATGCGCGACGGTGCGTGGGGTCGCGGTCAGGCGGAGGGCTGCTCGGAGGACTGCTCCGAGCGCTGCCCGGGGTGCTGCTCGGCGTGCGGCTCCGGGGGCAGCTCGGCGGCGCGGGTGAAGAGCAGGTCGTGGACCACGTGGCCCTTGTCGAGGCCCTGCCCCTCGAAGCGCGTGAGCGGCCGGAACCCGGGCCTGGGCGCGTAGCCGCCGTCCGGCTGGGTGTTCTCGAACGCCGGGTGCGCGTTCAGCACCTCCAGCATCTGCTCGGCGTACGGCTCCCAGTCGGTGGCGCAGTGCAGTACGGCACCGGGCTTGAGCCGGGGGGCGGCGAGGGTGAGGAAGTCGGGCTGGATGATGCGGCGCTTGTGGTGGCGCTTCTTGGGCCAGGGGTCCGGGAAGTAGACGCGCAGCCCGTCCAGCGACTCCGGCTCCAGCATCTCGCGCAGCAGGATGATCGCGTCCCCGTTGGCGACGCGCACGTTGGTGAGGCCGCCGCGCTCGGCGAGCCCGAGGAGGTTGCCCTGGCCGGGGGTGTGCACGTCGACGGCGAGGATGCCGGTGCCGGGATCGGCGGCGGCCATCTCGGCGGTCGCCTCGCCCATCCCGAAGCCGATCTCCAGGACGACGGGCAGCCCGCCGAACATCTCGCCCAGGTCGAGCGTGCCGCGCCCGTCGATGTCGAGCCCCCACTGGGGCCACAGCCGCTCCAGGTACTCGCCCTGGCCGGTGGTCACCCTGCTGCGGCGCGGCTGGAAACTGCGGATCCGCCGCTCGTGGTGCGACCCGGCGGGGTCGGCGACGGGACCCCCGGGAAACCGGGGCTCGCCCTTGGGGCGGGGGACGGGGGCGGGGAGCTGCTCAGACACAATGACGGGATTCTACGTGCCCGGCTCCCGGGGCCGCCCGCTCACACCCGCGCCGCCCCCAGCACCCCCAGCGCCCGTCGGGCCACCTCGCGGCCGATCGGCAGGGACGCGGTCGCCGCCGGGGACGGGGCGTTCAGGACGTGGATCGTGCGGGGGGCCTCGCGGATGAGGAAGTCGTCCACCAGGGTGCCGTCGCGCAGCACCGCCTGGGCGCGCACGCCCGAGGCGGTCGGGTGCAGGTCCGCCTCGGTGACCGCCGGGAGCAGCCGGCGGACCGCCTCGGTGAAGGCGCGGCGGGACAGCGAGCGGTGGATCTCGCCCGCCCCGTACCGCCAGTGGCGGGCGGCCATGCGCCAGGAGCCGGGCCAGGTCAGGGTGGAGGCCAGCTCGGCCGGGCGGACCGTGCGCCAGTCGTAGCCCTCGCGGGCTGTCGCCGGCACCGCGTTCGGCCCGACGTGGACGCCGCCGCCCACTCCCCGGGTCAGATGCACCCCGAGGAAGGGGAACGCCGGGTCCGGCACCGGATACACCAGCCCCTTGACCAGGCCGGGCCGCGCCAGTTCGTAGTACTCGCCCCGGAACGGCACGATCCGCACCCCCGGCTCGTCCCCGGCCAGCCGCGCCACCCGGTCGCAGTGCAGCCCCGCGCAGTTCACTAGCGCCCGCGCCCGCAGCACCGCCCCGGTCGAGGTGCGCACCGCCACGCCCGCGTCGGGGCGGCGCGATATCCGCACCACCTCCGTCCCGTACCGGATCTCCGCGCCGGACAGCTCGGCCAGGCGGGCCGCGACCGCCGGGAAGTCGCACACCCCGGTCGTGCCGACGTGGATCGCCGCCAGGCCCCGGACCTCCGGCTCGTACTCCGCTATCTGTGCCGGGCCCAGCTCGCGCACCGGGATCCCGTTCTCCCGGCCGCGCTGGGCCAGCCCGTGCAGCCTCGGCAGCTCCTCGCGGCCGGTCGCCACGATCAGTTTGCCGGTCACCTCGTGGGCGATGCCCTGCTCCGCGCAGAACGCCACCATCTCGGCCGCGCCCCGCACCGCGTACCGCGCCTTGAGGGAGCCCGGGCGGTAGTAGATCCCGCTGTGGATCACTCCGCTGTTGCGCCCGGTCTGGTGGCGGGCCGGGCCCGCCTCCTTCTCCAGGACCGTCACGCGCGTCCCGGGCGAGGCCTGTGCGAGGGCATACGCCGTCGACAGGCCGACGATCCCGCCGCCGATCACCAGCACGTCACAGTCGTACGCGTTCACCACCACACCTCCCACCCCAGATAGTGCACTGGCCCACTGACAATGCCCGTAAACCCGTGGGGGAAGTGATCTACGCCGGGGCCACCAGCAGCGGCCGCGCCCTCTCCCGCAGCTCCACGACGCGCGGCTCGTCCCCGTACGGCTCCAGGCGGTGCAGCAGGTCCCGGACGTACTCGGTGGTGCGCGCCGACGAGATCCGCCCGGCGACCTCCACCGCGCGCGTGCCCGCCGCGCACGCCGCGTCCAGGTTGCCCGACTCCAGCTCGGCCACCGCCGACACCACCAGCCGCAGGCCGTGGGAGCGCACGAACTCCTCGGTGGGGCGCGACAGCGCCTGCTCGGTGAAGCGGCGCACCTGGCGCGGAGCCTTCAGGTCGCGGTAGCACTCGGCCGCGTCCGCCGCGAAGCGGTCGTACGAGTAGAAGCCCAGCCAGGACGGGTCCGAGTCGCCGTCCCGGGAGCGCTCCAGCCACGCCTCGGCGGCCTTGAGCGCCGCCCCGGCCGCGAGCGCGTCGCCCGCCTTCGCGTGCGCGCGTGCCTCGACGAGCCGGAAGAAGCTCATGGTGCGGGCGGTCGCCAGGCCCCGGTTGCGCTCGACGGCGGCCTGCGCCAGGTCCACCCCCTCGTCGGCGAAGCCCCGGTAGGTGGCCTGGAGCGACATGGAGGCCAGGACGTAACCGCCGAGCGGCACGTCGGCCGCCGCGCGCGCGAGGCGCAGGGCCTGGATGTAGTAGCGCTGGGCGGCCTCCTGCTGGCCGGTGTCGAAGGCCATCCAGCCGGCCAGTCGGGTCAGCTCCGCGGTCGCCCCGAACAGGCCCCGGCCGACCTCGTCCGAGTACGAGCCGAGCAACAGCGGCGCCGCGTCCACCCGTAAGCACTCGGGAACCATCGACGAACGCCAGTCCCCGCCCCCGTACTTGGAGTCCCAGCGGCGGGCGTCCTCCGCCGCCTCGCGCAGTTTGGCCACATCGCTGTGGCCGACCTTCAGCGGTGTCCCGGCCGCCCCGTCGTGGTCGCGCGCGACCGACGAGTCGGCGGGGGTTATGAGCCAGCGCGAGGCGGGGGTCGCGTACGCGGTGACCGCGAAGGATCCGGCCAGCGACTGCCAGATCCCGCCGCCCGCCCGGCGTCCGGCCAGATCGAGCCGGTAGAGCTCGGTCGCGGAACGGACCGCCTCGCCCACGTCGCGCGGGAACGCCAGACCCACCTCGGGCGCCGGGTCGGCGTCGGCGAGCCCGATCTCGTGCAGCGGCACCGGGCGGCCCAGCTTGGCGCCGATGGCCGCCGCGATCAGATGGGGCGCGGCGCCCTGGGGCACCATGCCCTTGGAGACCCAGCGGGCCACCGATGTCTTGTCGTAACGAAGGGTCAGACCGCGTTGGGCACCGAGGTCGTTGACCCTTCTGGCCAGTCCGGCGTTGCTGATTCCCGCGAGGGCGAGAACGGTGCCGAGCTTCTCGTTCGGCCCGCGTTGCTCCCTGGACATGCGCCACCCCTCGACACAGACGGCGTCCCCCGGGGCCGCGCCCCGGGGTCCGTCCGGCCGCACAATCGTGTGGCCGAGCCCCCAGGAATATGCCGCCCGCGGAGAACAGCAGTGCACCCAGCGTAGTTCGCCGCATCCCGACCGTTAAGAGGCGGTGTTCCGGATGGCGGGATTGTTTTCCGTACGGACGAGTTCGGCCGGTGTGCGTGTGCTCCGGGTGTGTGGCCGTGCGCGGTGCGTGCGCTCTGGCCCAGCCGGGGTGGGGAGCGCTTCCATGTCAGGTGCGTGGGTCGGCCCGCTGGACTGGATCCAGTGGGCTGGGGGACACCGTCGCCTCAATCCCCGCGGGCGGCGGACCGGTCCGGGAGGCGGACAGCGCCTCCCGGACTGTGGTTCTTCTCCGCCGGCTTTGCTGCCGGTTTCATGCCCGCTCCGAGGCGCCCGCCACGCGCGCCCGGGGTGAAGTTGGCCGAAAAGCGACGGTCCCGCACCACCCGGAAACGTCGCCTCAGCCCACGCGAAGGGCTGTCAATCGGCCATCTGCGGGGGCGCGTTCACTTTTTGCGCGCGCTACCCCGAGGCCCCTCCCGCACGCCATTGTCATGGCAGCATGGTCCCGAGCGACCTCAGAACCGCATGCCTACGGCTGGTCCTGGTTCTGTCGGCGCGGGCGGCGGGTTGTCCACAGGCTGTGGAGGCGGCGATGCGGTGGCTGGTGGGCTGGAGCAGTGTCGCCGCGAGGTTCGGTGCCGTGGGGACGGCCGGTGCCGTGGGCGCGCCCGAGGAGGGGCGCACGGTCCACCCCGTGGGCTCCCAGCTGCTGTGGGGTGACCCCGACCCGCTCTGGGCGGTCGGCGACTGGCGGCCCGACGAGATCCGCGTGGTCAGCGTGGGGGCGGACACCCGGCTCGCGGTCCTGGGCTGCTGCGCCGCCAGTGACGAGGAGCTGCGGGTAGGGCTGTTCGCGGCACGCGGGGGCGCACTGCGGCACCTTTCGGCGTGGCCGGGCAGCTATACGGCGGTTGCCCAGGTCGGCCGCAGGGTCACTGTCGTCGGTGACCTGGCCGGTGCCCGCCCCGTCTTCTACACGCCGTGGGCGAGCGGCACCGCGTACGCCACGGCCGCCCTGCCGCTCGCCGACCTCATCGAAGCCCAGCTGGACATCGGCCACTTGGCGGCGCTGCTCGCCTGCCCCGACGTACCCGAGGCGCTCGGCGACTCCACCCCCTATGTGGGAGTGCGGCGCATCCCGCCCGGCCACGCGCTGGTGCTGCGGGAGGGCTCGCGGGAGATCACCGGGTACGAGCCGGTCGCCTCGCTCGCCGTCGCGGCCGCCCAGGTCGACGAGGAGAGCGCGGTGAACGGCGTACGGGAGGCGCTGGTCGCGGCCGTCCGGGCTCGGCTCACCGCGCCGCGCCACGCCCCCGAGACGCTGCCGCAGGACCCCGGTCCGGTGCCCGGCATGGGTCCCGCCGAGCGGCGCGCCGCACGCGGGGGCCCGGCGCCCGGCATCGGCGCCGACCTCTCCGGCGGCCCGGCCTCGGCCACCCTGGCCCTGCTCGCCGCCGGGCTGCCCGGCAACCCCGGCACGGTCCTCGGCCACGGCACCGGCGCGGGCGAACGGCTCCTCGCGGTCACCTTCAACGACCTCGCCGTGCCCGGCCGCCGCGGCGAGGCGGAGCTGGAGCGGGCCGGGGCGATCGCGGCCAACCCGCGGCTGCACCACGTGGTGGTGGCCGGTGACGAGGAGGCCCTGCCGTACGCGGAGCTGGCGGGCCCGCTCACCGACGAGCCGGGCCCTTCGCTGGTCATCGCCGAACGCCACCGACGCCGACTCGCCGCGGGCAGCGCGGACCACTTCACGGGAAGCGGCGCCCGCCAGGTCCTGGACGCCCATCCGGCGCGCCTGGCCGATCTCCTGATGGACCGTCAGCGCCGTCACCTGCTCCGCCCGGCGGCAGCGCTCGCCAAGGCGGGCGGCCCCTCGGCGCACTCCCTCTTCGTCCCGCTGACGGTGTACCGGGCGGCGCGGAAGCTGGCGCGGACGCCGTACCGGACGGGCATCGAGTCGGCGGCGGAGCGCCTGCGCCGGGACGCGGACGTCGTCAGCGGGGAGGCCGAGACGCCGCTGGACGCCTCGCTCGCGTCCCTGGCCTGGACGCGGCCCGGGCCGGCGGCGCGCTGGCTCACCGGGGAGGCGCTGGCTGAAGTATCGATCCGGCTGATGGCGTCGGCGACGCGCCCGGCGACGGTGCTGCGTCCGGGCGAGGCCCGGGCCCGCGCGGCCCTCGCCCGGTACGCGGCCGACCACCGCGTCCTGGAGCAGGCGGCCGAGATCCGCAGCCAGCGACTGCACGCGCCGTTCCTGGACAACCAGGTGGTACGGGCGTGCCGCGCCCTGCCCGAGGCGCTGCGGGTCCAGCCGGGCGCGCGGGCGGCGATCCTGCGGACGGTGCTGGCGGGGTCCGGGGTGCGGGACCTGCCGCCCGGCTGGGGCGCCGCCACGTCCCACGCCTCCTCGACGGCCGCGGTACGGGCGGGTCTGCGCCGCTCGATCGACCCGCTGATCACGCTCTTCGAGGCGCCGCTGCTGGCGGACGCGGGCCTGATCGAGGCCCGCACGGTCCGCCGCGCCCTGCGCGCGGCGGCCTCCGGCGAACGCCTCCCGCTCGACGGCCTGGCCGACCTGGTCTCCACGGAGCTGTGGCTGCGGCGCCTGCTGGCGCGGCGGGGCACGTGCTGGACGGGCGCGGCGGCGCCGAAGCAGCGGGCGGTGGCGGGGGGCGTGACGCCGTCGCGTCCCCCGCTGCGGGCCTAGAACGGGCCCCGGCCCATTTGTTTGTCTGCGGGCCGGTGGGGGCTGGCCGCGCAGTTCCCCGCGCCCCCGAGGGGATACGGCCGCCGCACCCCACCGGCCCGCACCCGACCACCGGCCAGGTCTTTAGGGGCGCGGGGAACTGCGCGACAAGCCCCCACCGGGCCCGCGCTTGACCACCGGCCGGGTCTTTAGGGGCGCGGGGAACTGCGCGACAAGCCCCCACCGGCCCGCACGCGACCACCGGCCAGGTCTTAAGGGCGCGGGGAACTGCGCGACAAGCCCCCACCGGGCCGCGCTTGACCGCCGGCCGGGTTTTTAGGGGCGCGGGGACCTGCGCGACAAGCCCCCACCGGCCCGCGCTTGACCACCGGCCAGGTCTTTAGGGGCGCGGGGAACTGCGCGACAAGCCCCCACCGGGCCCGCGGCCGACCCACCGGCCGGGTCTTTAGGGGCGCGGGGAACTGCGCGACAAGCCCCCACCGGGCCCGCGGCCGAAAAGGGGGCCGGGGGCGTAGCCCCCGGGAAGCGGGGCTCAGGCCACCACCCGGCCGCCCGCCCGAGGGCTTTCGGGAAGGGGCGGGGCGGGGAGAAAACCCCGCCGCAACCACCCCGCACCCAGGACACAATGACCCCGTGCGGTACCGAATCCTGGGCGCCACAGAGGCGCAGAACGACCAAGGCCAGACCATCCCCCTAGGGGGACGCCGGCTGCGCGCCCTGCTCACCGCCCTCGCCGCCCGAGCAGACCGCACCACCCCCGTCCCCCTCCCCACCCTCATCGACGACATCTGGCCCGACGACCCCCCGCACGACGCCCCCGCCGCCCTCCAGGCCCTCATCGGCCGCCTCCGCCGGACGATCGGCCACGACGCCGTCGTCTCCGACCCCGGCGGCTACCGGCTGGCCGTGGACGCGCCCCACGACGTCGACCTGTTCGCGTTCGAGCAGCAGGTCCGGACCGGCACGCGCCAGCTCGAAGGCGGCGACCCCGAATCCGCCGCCACGACGCTGCGCACCGCCCTGGCCCTGTGGCGCGGCCCCGCCCTCGCCGACCTGCCGGGCAGCAACGGCAGCGGCAGCAGCAGTGGCGGCGGCACCGGCACCGGCACCGCCGCCCGCCCGGACGCCCTGCGCCTCACCGCCCTGCGCGCCCGCATCGAGGCCGACCTGCGCCGGGGCGCCACCGACCACCTCCCCGCCGAGCTCACCGAACTGATCGAGACCCACCCGTACGACGAACCCCTGCACGCCCAGCTGATCCGGGCCCTGCGGGCCGAGGGGCGTACGGCCGACGCGCTCCTCGCGTACGAGACCGCCCGACGCACCCTCGCCGACGCCCTCGGCGCCGACCCCGGCCCGGAGCTGGCCGCGCTCCACCAGGAGCTGCTCAACCCCGCCCCCGAAGCTCCCGGCGGCGGCAACCTGCGGCCCCGCCTCACGTCCTTCGTCGGACGCGAGCCCGAACTCGCCGCCATCCGGGAGGACTTGGCGGCCCACCGCCTCGTCACGCTCACCGGCCCCGGCGGCTCCGGCAAGACCCGGCTGGCCGAGGAGTCCGCCGCGCACACCCCCGCCTGGCTCGTCGAGCTCGCCCCGCTCGACCACCCGGACGCCGTCCCCGGTGCCGTCGTCTCCGCGCTCGGGCTGCGCGAGACCACCCTACTCGGCCGGGACGGACAGCCGCACCCGGACGACCCCGTCGCCCGCCTCGTCGACCATTTCTCCGCCGCCCCCAGCACCCTCCTCGTCCTCGACAACTGCGAGCACGTCATCGACGCCGCCGCCCGCCTCGCGGAGACGCTGCTCACGCGCTGCCCGGCGCTGCGGATCCTCGCCACCAGCCGCGAACCCCTCGGCGTGCCCGGCGAGCGGGTCCGCCCGGTCGAGCCGCTGCCGCCCGACCCCGCGCACCGCCTCTTCGCCGAGCGCGCCCGTACCGTACGACCCGACTTCGACCCGGCCGACGACCCCGAGGCCATCACGGAAATCTGCCGCCGGCTCGACGGTCTGCCGCTGGCCATCGAGCTGGCCGCCGCCCGGCTGCGGCTGCTCGGCCCGCGCCAGATCGCCGACCGCCTCGACGACCGGTTCCGCCTCCTGACCAGCGGCAGCCGGACCGTACTGCCCCGCCAGCAGACCCTGCGCGCGGTCGTCGACTGGTCGTGGGAGCTGCTCGACGAGCGCGAGCGCGCGGTGCTGCGCCGCGCCTCCGTCTTCGCCGGCGGCTGGGACCTGGCCGCCGCCCAGGCCGTCTGCGGCTCGACCGACGACCTGGCGGCGCTGGTCGACAAGTCCCTGGTCGTGGCCGCCCCCGACCCGGACACGGGCGGGATGCGCTACCGGATGCTGGAGACCATCCACGAGTACGCCACCGAGCGCGCGGCCGAGACCCCGCGCCTGCTCGACGAAGCCGCCCGCGCCCACACCGCGTACTACCGCGAACTGGCCCAGGAAGCCGACCCGTTGCTGCGCTCGCACGGGCAGCTGACGTGGATCCGCCGCGTCGAGCGCGAGCTGGACAACATCCGGGCCGCGCTGCACCGCACCACGACCACCGTCCCCGACCCCGTCGAGGCCCGCGACCTCGCCCTCGCCATGGGCTGGTTCTGGTGGCTGCGCAACTACCGCAGTGAGGGCGTGGGCTGGCTGGACCGCGTCCTGGGACCGAACGAGAACACGGACGTCGGCCCCCACGACCCCGACTACTGGCCCCGCATGCGCCTCGGGCTGCTGCGGCTCTTCCTGATCGAGGAGTCGGGCGCCCCGGCCGAGCGGCTGCGTTCGCCGGAGGCCATGGCGGAGATGGAGCGGCTGCGCGAGGCGTTCGGGCGGGGCGGGCCGGAGGCGGCGCGGTTCCCCGGGCTGCTCTGGCCGTTCGCCTCGTTCCTCACCCAGACACCCGCCGAGGTACGCGACTCCGTGGACGCCGTGGTCGCCAACTGCCGTGCGTACGGCGGTGAATGGGAGGTCGGTGTCAGCCTCATGTTCCGTACGCACATGGTCATCGACATGCCCGGCGGGGTGTGGGACGTCGACGGCGACCTCGCGGAGCTGCGCACGCTCAGCCGCCGCGTCGGCGACCGCTGGATGCGGGCCCAGGTGGCCAGCGCCGCCGGGGAGGCGGCGATGATGCGCGGGCTGCCCGCGCGGGCCCGGCCGGAGTACGAGGAGGCGCTCGGCCTCGCCCGCGAGGTGGGCGCCCACGCCGAAGCGCCGTTCCTGCTGGCCCGTATCGCCGAACTCACCTACCGGGCGGGCGACCTGGACGAGGGCGTCAAGCTCCTCGACGAGGCCGAGGCGGAAGCCGTCCGCTACGGCGTCCTCGACGCCACCTCCTACATCCACTATCTGCGCGCCTGCATGGCCCTGGACTCCGGCGACGCCGCCACCGCGCGCACCGAGTGCGACGCGGCCCACGCGGACAGCGCCCGCAGCACCTCGCCGCCGCCCTTCACCGCGATCCTGGAGGGCCTGGAGGCCCGCGTCGCGGCCGTGGAGTCCGGCCCGGCCATCGGCGTACGCGGCCTGGCCTCGGCCCTGCGCACCGCCGCCACCGCGGGCTGCGCCGAAATCATCCTCGCCCACTTCACGGAGGGTGCGGCCCAGCTGCTGCCGGATTTGGGCGAACCGACGGCCGCGGTACGGGTACTGGCCGCGGCGGAAACCTGGCGCGCGGGAATCCCCCTGTGGCCGGCGGACCGCACGACCCTGGAGGCCCTGCGATCCCGCCTGCGCGACGAGCTGGGCCCTCAGGTGTACGAGGACGAGCGCGCGGCGGGGGCGGGGCTCAGCACGGAGGAGGTGGCGGGCTTGCTGGAGGGATCCGCCGCCTGAGGAGGCGGGGCGGTGTCCGTTAAGGGGAGAGCGGGGCTGTGACATGTGCGGCTTCGCGGCGGGGCGGTGTCATGTGCGGCTTCGCCGCGTGGGCGCGACCAGCCACCCACGGTCCGCGGCCACGCGGACACCGCGCCCCTCGTAGCGCCAACGGCAGTTTTCCTGGCGCTAACGGCAGTTGAGGACCGACGTGGCCCAGTCCGCCAACGCCACCGACCCGAACGGCGTATGCGGCTCGACGGCCAGCCGGATGGTCCGATGCCCCGTGAGGTCCGCATGGACCGGCACCGCCGGATCGCCCCCGTGCATCACGGGCGAACGCCACAACAGGGTCCGGTCCCCGAACACGGAGAACCGCACCGCCCCCGGCCCCATGGTCAGATCGTCGACCCCGGCCAACGCGTCGTAGCTGGAGCACTGCCGGTTGAGGTCGATCGTCACGGAGGACCGCGCGTGCACGGTCACCCCGTGGCTGTACGGCTTGCCGTCGATCTCCATGCCCCAGCGCTGCCACAGCCAGCTGGACGAGCCGAGCCGCACCTCGGGCTTGGTGTGGTCCCCGAACGTCCCGTACTGGAGCCGGTTGATCTGGTAGACGCTCGCCGGAGGGGGCGGAGGCGTCGGCGTCGGCTTGGGCGGCGTCGGCTTCGGCTTGGGGGCGGGCCGGGGCGGCGTCGACTTCGGCGTCGGCGTGGGCTTCGGTTCGGGCTTCGGCGGCACGGGCTTGGCCGGCTTCGGCGCGGGCTTCGGCGGCGGTACGGGCGCGGGCCGCGCCGGGGGCTCCGGCGCGGGGGAGGGCGGCGGCTTCTGCGGAGCCACCGGCACCACGGCCGACGGCTTGGCCTGCGGCTTCACGGGCGGCTTGGCGTCGTTGCCGCTGAGCGCGAAGACCACGCCCGCGGCCACCGCGACGGCGACCGCCGCCGCGATGCCCGCCTTGACGGGGGCGCCGAGCCCCTCGGAGGCGGCCCCACCGGCCGCGCCCCCGGACGAACTCCCGCCCGTGGGCGCCGCGGCGGCACCGGCGCCCGCCGCACCGGCGGCGCCTCCCGCCACCAGCCCGGCGGCCTTGAGCGAGTACCCGGCGGCGAACCAGCCGACCACCGCGACCGGCAGCAGCGCGGGGATCCCGGCGTTGACGTCCTTGAGCTCGACGACCGCCACCCGGCACTTGGCGCACTCCTCCAGGTGCTTGGTCAGGCCCCGCTCGGCCCGCACCCGCAGCCCGCCGCGTGCGTACGCCCCGAGCCGGTCCGCGTAACGCGCGCAGTCGCCGCCCTCGGTGAGCGCGGTGGAGACGTGCGCCTGCAAGTACGCCTGCTTGAGGCCCTCCCGGGCCCGGCTGGCCAGCACCGCCGTGGCGTTGGCGGAGAGCCCGAACAGCGGCGCGACCTCGCTGGGCGACTCCTCCTCGACGGTGGTGTGCCACAGCACCGCCTGCCACCGCTCCGGCAGCGACCGGAACGCCTGCATGGCCAGCGACTGCTCGGCCTCGTGCATCGCCCGTACGTCCGCGCCGAGGTCGACCGTGGCGTCGTCCCGCCCGTCCGAGGTACGGGCGGCCTGGTCGGCGAAGAGCGCGAAGTCCTCGACCAGTTGCTCCCGCTTCGCCGTCTTCGTCCAGGACGCGGCGACGCGACGCACGGTTGTCATCAGATACGCGCGCACGGCCTGCTCGGGCCCGGCGCCGCCGCGCACCGCCTGGAGCGTACGGGCGAACACCTCGGCCGTGAGGTCGTCGGCCGTGTGCGCGTCCCGGCAGCAACTGCGGGCGTACCGGCGGACCGCGTCCGAGTGGCGCCGGAACAGCTCCTCGTACGCGGTGTCGTCGCCCGCCCGCATCCGCTGGATCAGCTCGGCGTCGGCGGTGATCCGGTCACGCTGCTGCGGAACACCGGGTGCGGAGCGGACGGCGTCGCCCGACGCGCCGGACTGCTGGGCGCCGGACTCCTGAGCGCCGGACTGCTGGGCGGGGCCCCACGGCCCGGGCAGCACGGTCCCGCCGGGCCCGCCCCGGACGTCCGGCCGGCCACCGGGCCCACCCTGGCTCGGCACCTGCCGCGCGGACAAACCGTCCCGCGAGGACAGGCCGTCGGACTCCGTGCCGCTGCCGCCGAGCTCGTCCCGCCCGTCAACGTTCATCGCGGAAGCCCCCGTCAGCACGCTCAGACCCGACCACGCGCCAAGCGTCCCACAGCGCCCCACACCCAAGCAGCCCCCAGCCCCCCCTACCCGTTAGTGGACCGGGCCGGGCGCCTACGCACCTACTTACCCATGCAGCTGTGGGCAATCGTGCTTACCTACGCAGCTGTGGGCAATCGTGCCGCTAGGGGTGATGGGGGTCCCCCTGCTCGAGCGAAGTCGAGAGCTTGGGGGAGGGTGGGCACAGCGGCATCCCCGTCCCGCCGGGCTGACGCACCCCCGCCCTGACCCCGGCCCCGCGAAGCCCCGCAACCTGCACCGCGACAAGTCACGCCCCGCACCCCGTCACGCAGGGCGCGACCGCAACCCCTCCAGCAAAATGTCCAGCAGCCGAGCGGAAGCCGCGGCCTGCTGATGCGGATCCGGCAGCGACGGCGCCGCCGTGGCTATCACGAGCAGCACGTCCGCCACGGTCACATCGCCCCGCAGCTCCCCCGCCTCCCGCGCCCGGTCCACCAGCTGCCCGACCACCGTGAGCAGCTCCGCCGCCCCCGCGTGGTCCAGCTCGTCCTCCGGCGCCGTACGCGGCTCGACGACCCGCAGGCCGGGCACGACGGGCCCACCGGCCACCCCGGCCTGCCGCTGCTGCGGCAGCCGGGCCTCGGCAGAGGCAGCGGCAGAAGCCGCGCCGGAGTCCGACGCGTCCAGCGACGACTCCACCGGCTCAAGCACCGGCCCCGGCCCTTCCGGGCCCCCGCCGACCACCGTCGACTCCTCGTCCACGTCCACCCCGACCCGCAGCACCTGCGGCGGCAGCAGCCGCCCGGCGCCCGACGCCACCGACGTCCGCAGGAACCGGGAGAGCGCCGACCACGGCTCCTCCTCCTGGCCCAGCGCGGTCCGCGCCTGGTCGGTGAGGCGCGCGGTCTCCTCCTCGGCTATCCGCCGGACCAGCACGTCCTTGCTCGGGAAGCGCCGGTACACCGTGCCCACGCCGACGCGGGCGCGGCGCGCCACGTCCTCCATCGGCGCGCCGTACCCCAGCTCGCCGAACACCTCGCGCGCGGCACGCAGTACGTGCTCCAGATTGCGCTGGGCGTCCACCCGCAGCGGTGCGGAGCGGGAAGCGGAAGCGCTCCCACCACCGCCGACCGCGCCCATACGACCATTGCCGTCCGCCGACGCGACGACAGCGGACTGCCAATGAGAGTCCTGAATATGCATAACCGTTCCCCCGGTAATGACGTCTCCCCCCGGAGACTCCCCGCCCTGACAGTCGGGTGGCCGGACCCGACACCCCGACGAGGTACGAACATAGTTGAGCCGGAGTCAATTCAGAAGGGGGTTGTTCCGCACGGTGTGCCCCCCGATCGGAGCAAGGACCGGAACCTTCCCGATTCGAACCCCCTCGCCGCCCCGGTATACCCACTCTGACCTGCGTTTTCTCTCTGATCGGAGGGAAGACCCGGCGCCTGTTCCGGCCACATCCGTCAGTCACACAATTTGCCGGGCCTGTGGACAAACGCCGGAGGCCGTTGCCTCATGGACTGGTGAAGGCTGCGATCAATCGGGGGTCGAGCCCCGAACCACCGCCCGGCACGCGCATTCTCGTCGTCGGCGGCGGCTACGTCGGGATGTACACGGCGCTGCGTCTGCAGCGCGAGCTCAAGGCGCAGTTGCGCGACGGCCGGGTGGCGATCACCGTGGTCGCCCCGGATCCGTACATGACGTACCAGCCGTTCCTGCCGGAGGCGGCCGCCGGGTCCATCTCGCCGCGCCACGTCGTCGTACCGCTGCGCCGCGTCCTGGACCGCTGTCACATCGTCATCGGCGAGGCACAGCGCATCGACCACGCCGCGCGGACCGCGACCGTCACCACCCTCGCCACCGAGGAGGAGGGCACCGGCCCGGTCGAGATCGGGTACGACGAACTGGTCCTCGCGCCCGGCTCGGTCTCCCGCACCCTCCCGGTCCCGGGCCTGGCCGACTACGCCATCGGCTTCAAGACCGTCGAAGAGGCCATCGGCCTGCGCAACCACGTCATCGAGCAGATGGACATCGCCTCCTCCACCCGCGACCCCGCCGTCCGCGACGCGGCCCTCACCTTCGTCTTCGTCGGCGGCGGCTACGCGGGCGTTGAGGCGCTCGCCGAGCTGGAGGACATGGCCCGCTACACCGCGCGGTACTACCACAACATCAAGCCCGAGGACCTGAAGTGGATCCTCGTGGAGGCCAGCGACCGGATCCTGCCCGAGGTCGGCGAGGAGATGGGCCGGTACGCCATCCGCGAGCTGCGCGGACGCAACATCGACGTACGTCTTCGGACGCGCCTGGACTCCTGCGAGAACCGGGTCGCGGTGCTCAGCGACGGCTCGCGCTTCCCCACCCGTACGGTCGTGTGGACCGCCGGCGTCAAGCCCGCGCCCCTCCTCGCCGCCACCGATCTGCCGCTCACCGAGCGCGGCCGCCTCAAGTGCACCGCGAAGCTCCAGGTGGAGGGCGTCGAACACGCCTGGGCGGCGGGGGACGCCGCCGCCGTACCGGACGTCACGTCCGACGAGAAGGACAAGGAGTGCGCGCCCAACGCGCAGCACGCCGTACGCCAGGCCAAGGCGCTCGCCGAGAACGTCGCCGCGTCGGTCGACGGACGGCCCCTGCGCGAGTACGCGCACAAGTACGTCGGCTCGGTCGCCTCGCTCGGCCTCCACAAGGGCGTCGCCCACGTCTACGGCCGCAAGCTCAAGGGCTACCCCGCCTGGTTCATGCACCGGGCCTACCACCTGAGCCGCGTCCCCACCTTCAACCGCAAGGCGCGCGTGCTCGCCGAGTGGACGCTCGCGGGCCTGTTCAAGCGCGAGATCGTCTCCCTCGGCTCGCTGGAGCACCCGCGCGCCGAATTCGAGCTCGCCGCGGGCGGCCCCGCCAAACCGGGCCCCAAGCCCGGGCCCGAGCCAGGCCCCGAACCCGGCTCCAAGAGCGGTCCCAAGGAGCCCGGCGGCAAGGACAACTGACGTTGTCAGTGCGGTCCGTCACACTGGGCGTGTGACCATAGGTGGACCCACACCTGCACAGAGTGACCCGCCAGAGTGACCCAGCAGCCAGCGACACACGAGGCCAAGAGATCCGTGAACTTCACGCGTTGGAGCGCCCGGCTCCCCGGTACGCAGCGCCGCGCCGCCGCACGGACCGACCGGGGCTCCGTGCCCGCCGCGCGCGGTGAGTGCGGCCCAGGGCCCGGCACCTGGCCGGACGAGGACGGGGCGGACGGCCCGGCGGCGCCCGCCCTGGAGGAGCTGTCGGTCCGTCAGCTCCTCGGCCAGCTCCCGGCCCTCGCCGCCCTGGTGTACGGCCCGGAGCACCGCGTGGCGTACGTGAACGACGCGTACGCGACGGCGTTCGGCCCCCGCCCCGTCGGCGCTCCCGCCGCCAAGGCCCTGCCCGAGCTGGACGAGCTGGGCCTGCTGCCCCTGATGGACCAGGTGCTGCGCAGCGGCAAGCCCCGTACGGTCAAGTCCCGCAAGGCCCAGGGTGGCGGTTCGTACACGGTCACCTGCACCCCGGTCGAGCTCCCCGCGCGCGGGGAGGCGGGCGGCGGGGTGCTCGTCTTCGCCGCCGACGTCACCGACCACGCCGAGGCCGCCGAGCGGCTGCGCGCCAGCGAGCGCCGCCACCGCGAGACCGCCGTGACGCTCCAGCGCTCCCTGCTCCCGCAGGAGCTGGAGCAGCCCGACGACCTGCGGGTCGCCGTCACGTACCAGCCGGGCGGCACGGACGCGGCGGTCGGCGGCGACTGGTACGACGTGATCACCCTGGGCGCCGGGCGCACGGCGCTGGTGATCGGGGACGTGATGGGGCGCGGGGTCCGCGCGGCCGCCGTGATGGGCCAGCTCCGCACGGCGGTGCGGGCGTACGCGCGCCTGGACCTGCCCCCGCACGAGGTGCTCCAGCTGCTCGACGGCCTGGCCGCCGAGATCGACGCCAGCCAGATCGCCACCTGTGTCTACGCGGTCCACGACCCCAACGAGGGGCTGTTGGTGTACGCCTCGGCGGGCCACCTGCCCCTGCTCGTACGGCACGCGGACGGCAGCGTGCACCGCGCGGCGGACCCGACCGGCCCCCCGCTGGGGACCGGCGGCTGGCTGCACACCTCCGGCACCATCGCCCTGCCGCCCGGCGCGACCGCCGTTCTCTATACGGACGGCCTGGTCGAGCGCAGGGGAGAGGACATCGACGAGGGAGTGGCGGCCCTGGAGCGGGCGCTCTCGGGCGCGGCCGGCACCCCGCAGGTCGTCTGCGACCGGCTGATCCGCTCGCTGGGGGTGACCGCCGAGCACGACGACGACGTGGCGGTCCTGGTCCTCCAGCACCCGGCCCGCACGGGCCCGGACGCCGAGCTGTTCCACAACGCGGCGCTCGACCTGCTCGGCGGCGTGGAAGCCGCGCCACGCGCGCGTGCCTTCGCGTCCGGGGTCCTGGCCTCCTGGCGCTTCCCGGCGGAGCTGCGCGACCTGGGCGTCCTGGCAGCGAGCGAGCTGGTCGCCAACTCGCTGCAGCACGGCACCCCGCCGATGCGGCTGCGACTGCGCCGCACCGACCGCCGACTGATCATCGAGGTGACGGACGGCGACGACCACCTGCCGCGCCGCCGCCGCGCCGAGCCCGGGGACGAGTCAGGACGAGGCATCTCGATCGTCGCGACGATCGCCTCGTCCTGGGGTTCGCGCCGCACGCCGGGCGGCGGCAAAGCGGTGTGGTGCGAGTTCGCCCTGCCGGGCTGAGGGCGGCCGTACGGCATCACTCGTACGGCAGCACTCCTCCGGCAGTACTCGTACGGCCTTCGGCTCAGGCCGCCGCGCCGACCTGCTCGGCCTTGTGCACCACGACCACCCGCGACGGGGCCGCGAGCATCGGCTGGTCCTGCGCGGGCGTCAGCCTCCTGCCGAGCCGCAGCGCGAGGACGGTGATGCCGAGCGAGAACAGGATGAACGTGACGATGTACGGGCCGTGCAGCGTGGCGCCCATGGGCCCGCCCACGAACGGCCCGAGCGCCAGCGCCATCTGCTTGACCAGCGCGAACGCCGAGTTGTACTGGCCGACCATCGCCTCGGGCGCCAGGTCCGCGACCAGCGGCGCCACGGTCGGCGACAGCATCGCCTCACCGAGCCCGAAGAGCGCGTACGTGGAGACGAACGCGGCGGTCGCCATGGTCTGGCTGCCGTGGCCGAGCCCCGCGTACCCGGCGAAGAGCCAGGCCACGGTCCAGATGAGCCCCACGGACGCGATGACGCGGCTGCGGCGGCGGCGCTCGACGAAGCGCAGCACCAGGAACTGGGCGACCACGATCACGGCGGTGTTGGCGGCCAGGGCGAAGCCCAGGGCCGACGGATCGATTCCGGCGGCCTCGGTGCCGTACGCAGCGAGACCCGACTCGAACTGCCCGTAGCAGGCGAAGAACAGCACGAAGCCGAGGACGCAGAGCTGGAGCATGGCGCGGTGCCCGAGCACGGCCCGGAAGCCGCTGCCGCCCTTGCCGCCCTTGGGGCGGGCGTCCGCGATGGCCGCGTTGCGCGGCAGCTTCACGGACAGCGCGATCGCGGCGAGGACCAGGAACATCCCGGCCTCGATGGCGAAGAGCAGGGTGAAGGACGCCGGACGGCTCTCGTCGACGATCTGGCCGCCGAAGAGCCCGCCGATACCGAGCCCGAGGTTCTGCAGGAAGAACTGCATGGCGAAGGCACGGGTACGGGAGGTCGGCCCCGAGGACCACACGATCATGGTGGCTAGCGCCGGCTGCATGACCGCGGTGCCCGCGCCGAGCAGGGCGGCGGACCCGAGGACGGCCACCAGGCTGTTCGCGAGGCCCAGGCAGAGCGCGCCGAGGGCGGCCGTCACGGCGGCGCCGACCAGGACGGGCAGGGGGCCGCGGCGGTCGATGACCCGGCCGGTGAAGAGCAGCGCGACCAGCGCGGCCAGGGCGAAGACGCCGAGGACGATCCCGGCCCAGAAGGAGCCGAGCCCTCGCACCGTCGCCACGTAGATGTACAGATACGGAACGGTGAACCCGAGTCCGAACGCGCTCAGCGCGTTCCCCGTCTGGATCCGGCGCATCGCCGCGCCCATCACCTTGGTCACACTCACCACCTTGAGGTCTCGAAGTGGAAGTCCTCGAACCTGAAGGTCTCAGACCTGAAGGCCTGAGCCCTGAAGGTCTCAGAGGCGAAGACTTCAACACTAAAGTTAGAACCTCAACAATACACACTCAAGGACTTAGACGCCAACGCGTCCCGTGCGATACTCGCGGCATGGCTGAGACCACCGAGCGCGGCGGGCCCACCGGCCCCGCCGGCCCCGAGGAGCCGACCCTCGACGAGCAGATCGCGGCGTACCAGCGCGAGTTCCGCGACCTCGACCCCCAGGTCGAGAAGGTCGTCTCGGCCCTGGGCCGGCTGAACCGCCGCATGAACGTGGCGTACGGACGCCAGGTCGCCGCACTCGGCATCAGCAACGCCGAGTGGGAGGTCCTGAAGACCCTCGTGCTCGCGGGCAAGCCGTACCGCCTGGGCCCCGGCGAGCTGGCCAAGCGCCTCGGCCTCACCCCCGCCGCCATGACCCACCGCATCGACCGCATGGCGGGCGAAGGCCTGGTCACGCGCGACCGGGACGAGAACAACCGGGTGCGTGTCATCGTCGAGCTGACGGACGAGGGGCGTACGAAGTGGCTGGAGGCCATGCAGATGGCCACCGACTTCGAGGAAGACCTGCTCCAGGACCTCACACCGGACGAGCGCGGGTCCCTCGGCGAGATGCTGATCCGGCTGCTGCGCCGGGTGGAACACGCTCAGCCGGACGCCGGGGGCCGGCTCACGGACCTGGACTGAGGGGGTTCGGCCGGGGGTCGATGGCCTGCGGCCCGGCCCGGTCCAGCACGGTCCGGCCCGGTCCGGCCTGGTCCAGCCGGGGGTTTGACACCCCTGTCCCAGGTGCGTAAGGTTCTTCGAGTTGTCACGGAGCCGGAACGGTTCTGCGACAACCGTCCGCCGCAGATTTGCGGCAACCCCAACTCAGTACGACCTCCCGATCGGGATGAATTTCGGCATGCCGAATTCCATTTCGAAGGCGAGTAGTGCGAGTGGATGGATCGGTCGGCCCGATTAGGAGCCGTCCGGGAGATCCGCTAGAGTTTGGGACGTCGGAACGGCCCAACAGCCGGGAAGACAAACCGACTTGACCCGGGAGACCGGAAATCAGGCCCGAAAGGATCTGATAGAGTCGGAACCGCCGGAAGGCCGAAAGGCCGGAAAGCACCGAGGAAATCGGACACGAAAGAGTCTGATAGAGTCGGAAACGAAGGAAGCGCCCGGAGGGCCCGGAAACGGGAACAAAGGAAGCGTCCGTACCTTGAGAACTCAACAGCGTGCCAAAAGTCAACGCCAGATTGACAACCCCGGCCTGCCAGTGATGGTGGGTTGGAGGTTCCTTTGAAAAGTCCTGAACGCTTCCTTGTGGGGCGGGCAGGCAATACACAGCGAGGACGCTGAGAACGACTGGTCATATTCCGACCGGTTCGTTCCGCTCTTACGTGATGTGTGCACCCGATTACGGGTAAACATTCATGGAGAGTTTGATCCTGGCTCAGGACGAACGCTGGCGGCGTGCTTAAC